>NZ_CP020918.1:2247500-2512500 GCF_003076455.1 Flavobacterium faecale | reverse complement strand
CTTCTAAAATTTCCTTTAAGTGTAAATAGTTGTCTCGGACAGACTCGAACTGTCGACCCCTACATTATCAGTGTAGTACTCTAACCAGCTGAGCTACGAGACACTCTTATTCTTAAATTTCTTTTTAATTCAATTTTTTTAAATTAACAGCAAGAGTAATAAATTCTCAATCTTTCTTTCCACTTTCTCTTTTCGTCTCTTTCCCTAACGTGTCACTTACGTAACTAACAATTAAGGCTCTAGAAAGGAGGTGTTCCAGCCGCACCTTCCGGTACGGCTACCTTGTTACGACTTAGCCCTAGTTACCAGTTTTACCCTAGGCAGCTCCTTGCGGTCACCGACTTCAGGCACCCCCAGCTTCCATGGCTTGACGGGCGGTGTGTACAAGGCCCGGGAACGTATTCACCGGATCATGGCTGATATCCGATTACTAGCGATTCCAGCTTCACGGAGTCGAGTTGCAGACTCCGATCCGAACTGAGAACGGTTTTGTAGATTCGCACCTGGTCGCCCAGTGGCTGCTCTCTGTACCGTCCATTGTAGCACGTGTGTAGCCCAAGGCGTAAGGGCCGTGATGATTTGACGTCATCCCCACCTTCCTCACAGTTTACACTGGCAGTCTTGTTAGAGTTCCCGACATGACTCGCTGGCAACTAACAACAGGGGTTGCGCTCGTTATAGGACTTAACCTGACACCTCACGGCACGAGCTGACGACAACCATGCAGCACCTTGTAAATTGTCTTGCGAAAAGTCTGTTTCCAAACCGGTCAATCTACATTTAAGCCTTGGTAAGGTTCCTCGCGTATCATCGAATTAAACCACATGCTCCACCGCTTGTGCGGGCCCCCGTCAATTCCTTTGAGTTTCAAACTTGCGTTCGTACTCCCCAGGTGGGATACTTATCACTTTCACTTAGCCACTGAAATTGCTTCCAACAGCTAGTATCCATCGTTTACGGCGTGGACTACCAGGGTATCTAATCCTGTTCGCTACCCACGCTTTCGTCCATCAGCGTCAATATATTGGTAGTAACCTGCCTTCGCAATTGGTATTCCATGTAATCTCTAAGCATTTCACCGCTACACTACATATTCTAGTTACTTCCCAATAATTCAAGTCAGACAGTATCAATGGCCGTTCCACCGTTGAGCGATGGGCTTTCACCACTGACTTATCTGACCGCCTACGGACCCTTTAAACCCAATGATTCCGGATAACGCTTGGACCCTCCGTATTACCGCGGCTGCTGGCACGGAGTTAGCCGGTCCTTATTCTTACGATACCGTCAAGACGCTACACGTAGCGTTGTTTCTTCTCGTATAAAAGCAGTTTACACACCATAGATGCTTCATCCTGCACGCGGCATGGCTGGTTCAGGCTTGCGCCCATTGACCAATATTCCTCACTGCTGCCTCCCGTAGGAGTCTGGTCCGTGTCTCAGTACCAGTGTGGGGGATCTCCCTCTCAGGACCCCTACCCATCGTAGTCTTGGTAAGCCGTTACCTTACCAACTAACTAATGGGACGCATGCTCATCTTTCACCGATAAATCTTTAATAGTAGAACCATGCGGTTCAGCTATACTATGAGGTATTAATCCAAATTTCTCTGGGCTATCCCTCTGTGAAAGGTAGATTGCATACGCGTTACGCACCCGTGCGCCGGTCTCATTATCCGAAGATAAATACCCCTCGACTTGCATGTGTTAAGCCTGCCGCTAGCGTTCATCCTGAGCCAGGATCAAACTCTTCATCGTATATTATTTGCTTATTGCTAAGCTATTTATTTTTGACTGAAGGTCTAGTGGTTTTTTAAAATCTCTCAATTCTATTACTCTTATTCTTTTGTCTTAAGATCTCTCTTAAAACGGCTGTCAATTCAATATGTCTAGGAACGTATTCTTATCTTGTTTTTTCGTTTCAATCAACATGTTAAACATGTTTCTCGAAGCGGGTGCAAAAGTAGAAAACTATTTCGTTTCTCGCAAGAAAAATTTAAAGTTTTTTTTTCAAGACCTAAATCTCATTTTCTTTATTCTTCTTACCAGTCTGTCAAATAACTTGTCTCATTCTGCGGGGTGCAAAAGTAATTCGTTTACTTTAATCTCACAAGCTTTATTTGATATTTTTTTTAGAAGAATTTCTTCCTCTATATCAGTAATGCTTGCCAGTGTGTCAGTGAACTTGTTCGTTGTTGCGGGTGCAAAAGTAGTGAGCCTACTCCGTTATTCAATACTTTTACCCAACCTTTTTTTAATCTATTTTTTAATCGGCTGGAAAAGTGAACTTTGAGTTTTAACGTTTTTACGGTTTGTGCGAATTTGGAGTTTATTTTGAGTGGTTTTATCGTTTTCTTTGTGTGAGTTTTGTTGGATTGGGTGGTTTTGATTCTTAGATTGGCTTTATTATATTGTATTTATAGCCTGTATTGCTTCTGATTCTATAAATTATGGTAGGTCTCACGGCTTTTATTACTTAATTTATATTTCAGAATGTATTTGATTAGAGCGGAAAGACCAGTTCTGCTCCCAGGATGATATGTCGTACCTACGGCACTACCTCGATGATCTAAATCTTTTTTACTACCGATATGTCATACCTAACGGCATTGTTTATACCAATGGTGAATTGTAGTTAATATATCGTTGCGCTCTAACCTCATGGACTCGCTACAACTATATATGATATGTAGCAGCATCATTCTACACATAGTACATTAAAATGAATGTAACTAGAAACGATATGTCTTACCTACGGCACAATCATGATGGTGTGATATTTTTTGGCTACCCAATATATCGTGCCTAACGGCACTAATTACACCAATAGTGAATCGCAGACAATATGCTGTACAATGTGAATTACTTCAATCTACTAAATTATTTATGGTGCCTGATGCTATTATTCTAAACGTACTATATCATGATGAACGTGACTAGAATTAAAATCCTAGATCTGCCTTTTGAATTAGTATGTCGTACCTACGGCAATACCTTGATCACGTGATAAAATTATTCTACCAATATATCATGCCTAACAGCATTGTTTATAACTCCGGCGAATTGTAGTTAACAAATTGTAGCGTGTAATCTTTTGGACTTACTATAAATATATATGATATCTAGCAGCATTATTCTAAACATAATACATTAGAATGAATTTCACTAGAAATGATATGCCATACCTACGGCACTACCTTGATGACGTAAATCTTTTCCCCTACCTATATGTCATGCCTAACGGCATTAAAGAATTTGATTAAAATATATGAAATTGCTTGTAAGCTGAAATTGGTCACTATTAATAAAATGCAGATTCATTAACACTCACCCAATTTTGCATACATACATACATACATACATACATACATACATACATACATACATACATACATACATACATACAAGCTATAACTAGAAAGCACTTGGATTCACTAAAAAACATTAAATACAACCTGTAATGCTTTATGACTAGAATAACGGATCATTCAGATTCTAAAGTTTCATTAGCAGTACAATGTTTAAATAGACGAATAGGCAAACATTTATTATAATTTAACGCAATGGATATTTATGACGTACATAACCAAGGATACAAAATAGATGGATTTAGAATATATACATCCATTGATAGCCCTGCAATTATAAACTGTAGCTAGACTCTAAATACTTCTACATCGAAAAGATGACTAATCTATTCAAATCAGTATAATATAGCTCGACATTTTTCAGTAGCTAACAAAGTATCCTACCATAAAGGTGCATAGGCTACAGTTTAATTCCAATTACATACCTATATTATGTAGTTTGAAATAATGCTTTAGGATATTAACAAAGAAGAACTACACTTCCCTCCTAGCCCCGGTAGTAGTGGAAATCCTTTTTTGAGGCTTTTTTTTGGCCGCAAAAAAGATTGGAGCGGATAACGGGACTGCATTAGCAAATGCAAACTGGATGTACTGCTCCCGAAAACAATTACTCAAACAAAACTGCATTGATTAAACCTATTATAACCCTACCTATATTATACACTATAATTTATCAAAACAAACCTATTATATATTGTATGTATTTTTGTAATGCGCTATATTTGCAATCTTAAATTTAATATACAATGATTAAGATTACTTTGCCCGATGGGTCAGTTAGAGAGTATGCGCCTGACGTAACTCCGATGGATGTAGCTAAAAGTATTAGCGAAGGTTTTGCTAGAAATGTAATTTCGGCATCATTTAATGGTACCACCATTGAAACTTCGACTCCATTGACCACGGACGGAAGTCTTGTTTTATATACATGGAATGATGAAGGTGGTAAAAAAGCTTTCTGGCATTCGACTTCGCACGTTATGGCGCAAGTTCTTGAGGAAATGTATCCTGGAATCAAATTGACATTGGGACCTGCGATTGCAAATGGTTTTTACTATGATGTTGATTTTGAAGAACAAAAAATAACAGAAGCAGACTTTAAGAAAATCGAAGATCGTGTTCTTGAAATTTCGAGAGGGAAACATGAATTTAAATTGCGCCCTGTAACTAAAGCAGATGCTTTGGAGCTATATAAGGACAATGTTTATAAAACAGAGTTGATTACCAACCTTGAAGACGGTACAATTACTTTTTGCGACCATGATACCTTTACGGATTTGTGTCGCGGAGGTCATATTCCAAATACTGGAATCATAAAGGCTATGAAGGTAATGAGTGTTGCGGGTGCATATTGGCGTGGAGACGAGAAAAACAAGCAATTGACTCGTGTATACGGTACTTCTTTTCCAAAACAAAAGGATCTAACAGAATATCTAGCATTGCTTGAAGAGGCAAAGCGTAGAGATCATAGAAAATTAGGTAAAGAATTGGAATTATTTGCTTTTTCACAAAAAGTAGGTGCAGGTTTGCCGTTATGGTTGCCTAAAGGCGCTGCTTTGAGAGAAAGACTAGAGCAA
Source organism: Flavobacterium faecale (assembly GCF_003076455.1). Lineage (NCBI taxonomy): Bacteria > Pseudomonadati > Bacteroidota > Flavobacteriia > Flavobacteriales > Flavobacteriaceae > Flavobacterium > Flavobacterium faecale. Next base: position 2,507,556 of record NZ_CP020918.1, on the reverse strand, counting down.
TTTTTGAAAAAAGCACAGAAAAAAGCAGGTTACGAGCAAGTTGCGACACCTCATATTGGACAAAAAGAACTTTATGTAACTTCGGGCCATTATGCAAAATATGGTGCAGACAGTTTTCAACCGATAACTACTCCTAACGAAGGTGAAGAGTTTTTATTAAAACCGATGAACTGCCCACATCACTGTGAAATCTATAACGTACGTCCTTGGTCTTATAAAGATTTACCTAAGCGTTATGCTGAATTTGGTACTGTTTACCGTTACGAGCAAAGTGGTGAGCTTCATGGTTTGACACGTGTGAGAGGGTTTACTCAAGATGATGCGCATATTTTTTGTACTCCGGAACAATTGGACGAAGAGTTCAAGAAAGTAATCGATTTGGTTCTTTATGTATTTGGATCATTAGGTTTTGAAGATTTTACAGCTCAGATTTCGTTAAGAGACAAAGAGAACAGAGAAAAATACATTGGTACAGACGAAAATTGGGAAAAAGCAGAAAGCGCTATTATAAACGCTGCTGCTGACAAAGGTTTACGAACTGTGGTTGAGTATGGCGAAGCCGCTTTTTATGGCCCTAAGCTTGACTTTATGGTAAAAGATGCTTTGGGAAGACAATGGCAATTAGGAACGATTCAGGTTGATTACAATTTACCAGAACGTTTTGAATTAACATACAAAGGATCTGACAATGAATTGCACCGACCAGTGATGATTCACAGAGCTCCATTTGGTTCCATGGAACGCTTCATTGCTATCTTGCTAGAACACACTGCAGGAAATTTCCCATTGTGGTTAATGCCTGAACAGGCTATTATCTTGTCTTTGAGCGAGAAATATGAAATATATGCCAAAAAAGTTTTAGATTTGCTAGAAAATCACGAAATTCGCGCCCAGATTGACAACAGAAATGAGACAATCGGGAAGAAGATTAGAGATGCAGAGATGCAGAAAATTCCGTTTATGCTAATTGTAGGTGAGGAAGAGGAGAAAAATGGTACGATTTCTATCCGTCGTCATGGCCAAGAAGGAAAAGGAAATATTACGATAACAATAGAAGAATTTGCTGCTATTGTTGACGAAGAGATTAAAAAGACATTAAAAACATTTACAGTTTAACTTAAATTATAAAGCCATAGCAATAAGAAGCAATAGAGGTTATCAACCTCGCGTAGAAAAAAAGGATGCTCATAGAATAAATCAACATATTCGTGGGTTGCAAGAAGTGAGACTTGTTGGTGAGAACATCGAACCAGGAGTTTTTAAACTTGCTGAAGCATTGAGATTAGCAGACCAATTTGAATTGGATCTTGTAGAAATTTCGCCTAATGCAGAACCACCGGTTTGCAAGATTATGGATTACAAGAAATTTGTTTACGAGCAAAAGAAACGTGACAAAATCTTAAAAGCTAAATCAACACAGGTAACTGTGAAGGAAATTCGTTTTGGTCCTCAGACAGATGAGCACGATTATGAATTTAAAAGAAAAAATGCTGAGAAATTCTTGAAAGAAGGATCAAAATTAAAAGCATTTGTATTCTTTAAAGGTCGTTCTATCATTTACAAAGACCAAGGTCAAATCTTGTTGTTAAGATTAGCAACAGATCTAGAAGAATTTGGTAAAGTAGAAGCGATGCCAGTTTTGGAAGGAAAGAGAATGATTATGTTCATTGCTCCTAAGAAGAAAAAATAAGCTCTTGGCTATTAGCCTTTAGCTAAAAGTTATCAGCCAAGAGCTAATAGCTAGAAAATATAAGTAAGTAAGAATAAATTAAAAAACACTAGGAAAAAATGCCTAAAATGAAAACCAAATCTAGCGCCAAGAAACGTTTTAAAGTTACTGGTTCTGGAAAGATTAAAAGAAAGCATGCTTTTAAAAGTCACATCTTGACTAAAAAATCTAAGAAACGTAAATTAGCCTTGACACACTCAGCGCTAGTTCACAAAACAGATATGAAAAGTATCAAACAACAATTAAGAATTATATAATTGTTAATCGTTAAAAGTTATCTGAGCAGAGTGTCAAAACTTATAATAGGTAACTTCTAACCTCTAACTTTTTTTTAACTTCTTTAGGTTAAAACAATTTAAAATAACCTTGGAGTATGGCTTTTAAGTTCTCTTGATTAAATTCGGGACGCCTGCTACAAAAAAACATAAAAATTATGCCAAGATCGGTAAATTCAGTTGCTAAAAGAGCAAGAAGAAAAAAAATAATGAAGCAAGCCAAAGGTTTCTTTGGTAGACGTAAAAACGTTTGGACAGTTGCTAAAAATGCGGTAGAGAAAGCAATGTGCTACGCTTACCGTGATAGAAAAGTGAACAAAAGAAATTTCCGTGCATTATGGATTCAACGTATCAACGCTGGAGCTAGATTGGAAGGAATGTCTTATTCACAATTCATGGGTAAAGTAAAAAAGAACAATATCGAATTGAACCGTAAAGTTCTTGCAGATTTGGCTATGAACCACCCAGAAGCATTCAAAGCTGTACTTAATAAAGTAAAATAAACGTTTTATCAACTCGATTTAAGATTACTTACTTATATAGAAAACCTCATCCGCCTTGCGAGATGGGGTTTTTTTTTGACCTAAATCCAATGTTTTGATTGCCGAACAGAATGTAGAATTAGAAAAAATTGTATATTCGATTTATGATTGCTCCAAAATACCACACTTACCTCCTACTTCTAATCGCAGTATCCCTACAATACTGTGATCAAAAAAAACCTCATTTTGAGAAGGCCAAAATAGATCGGAAAACAACCGATAGCCTAATCAATAGAGCTGACAGCTACTTTGCAAAAATAGACTATGATCAGGCTATTGAATATTATTACAAAGGTAAAATAGCAGCGGAAACTAAGAAGGATACTAGTCGGATGTTTTACTCATTACTTAGTATTGCGATAATTCAATACTATCAAACAGATTTTAGTAATGCAGAAAAGAGCTGTATTGATGGATTGGAGTTACTAAATAACGATATTCATGATCCACGTAATTATGATATTTATATAAATTTAGGTAACATTTACACCTTACAAAAACAATTTCATAAAGCACTAAGTTGTTTTCAAAAGGCCTCAACCTTTAGACGCAAGAATAGTAAAGATTTTCTAAACATAGAAAATAATATTGCATGGGTATATTTAGAAACAAAAGACTTTTCAACTGCTATCCAAAAACTTGAAATTTTAAACAAAAATCTTTCTTTAGAAAGTAACAATTATCTTAAGTCAATTGTACTAATGAACCTTGGTCATTGTTACTCCTCAGTGGGTGATAGAAAAGGAATTGCCTTTTTACATAAAGCTAGGCGAATTACACCAAAGAATGAGAACTCTATTGTAACAGCAAATAATTTGTATTTGTCACAGCATTACTCAAAAACAGATATAGATTCATCTAATTATTATGCACTGCAAGCTTATCAGTGCGCAAGCAGAATAAAGGCAACTGATGAGCGATTGCTCTCACTATACAGCCTAATTCAAAATTCTAAACCTGATGCATCAAAGCAATACGCCATACTATACCTTAAAATTAATGATAGTATTACCAAAGTACGTAACAATTCTAAAAACCTATTTGCAAAGCTAAAGTATGATTTCAGTACCTTCGAAAAGGAAAATAGTTTGCTTAAAACTGAAAAAATACTTTTGAATGAACAACAGAAGAATAAAAATAGTATAGCCGGTTTAATAACCATCATTGGTATCTTGCTAACCACTTTAATAATTCGTAATTTACTTTCCAAAAATAAACAAGAAAAAATTCGAGCAACTATAGAGACTGAGTCACGCATTTCGAAACAAATTCATGATGAATTAGCCAACGATCTATATCAGACCATTGCTTATGGCGAGATAAATGATCTTTCGGAAACGGAAAATAAGCAGACTATATTAGAAAAACTGAATAAAATTTACAATCGAATTAGAGATTTTTCAATACAAACTAAACCTATCGAAGTTGGGACAAGATATGAGAAGGATTTAAGAATCATGATGACTGATTATTCAAACCTTGATACTAATATCATAGTTAATGGCTTAGATCAAATAGATTGGAGCAAAATTACATCCCAAAGTAAAGTTGACCTTTATCGCATTGTTCAGGAATTATTGGTCAATATGAAAAAACATAGCAATTGCAGCGTCGTTTTATTTCGATTTAAAAAAAATGAATCATCGTTACACTTGAGCTATTCGGATAATGGGAAAGGAAATAACAGCCCAACCTTGGAATTTGGCGCTGGACTAACGAACATTCAAGAGCGAATACATCATAGTAATGGAACAATCACCTTCGAAACCGATACGAGCGGCTTTAAAGTTTCAATAGAAATACCTACTTAAAAATAAATATAACCTCTTTTAAAAACGCCCCAAATATGTTTAAGAAAGTTCTAATCACAGATGACCTCGACATCGTTTGTGACACCGTGCAAACCGTTGTGCGGCAATTGAGTATTGACGATATTCATCTCGCTGCGTACTGCGACGATGCCTATTTAAAGATCAAAAAATCATTAATCGAAAAAAAACCATTTGATTTACTCATCACCGACTTATCCTTTAAAGATAATTTTCAGAAAAACAATATCAATAATGGAGAAGACCTAATTGCATCGGTAAAGAAAATCCAACCGAGCCTTAAAATTATAGTTTTTAGTGTTGAAGACAAGTCATATCGCATTCGATCATTATTCGAAAAATATGCCATTGATGGTTACATTATTAAAGGTCGCGATAGTATTCCGAATTTAAGTACTACAATCGTTCAAGCTTTTTCTAATATTAAACCAGTGATGCCAATCGAAATTGAAAAACTACTCAAAGAGCAACAACTTATTGAGATTGAAGATTATGATATTTTTATCTTGAAACTGATGGCGAAAGGTAATACATTGGGTGAAATTTCGGCAGCTTTTAAATCAAAGAAAATACAACCTAGCAGTCCTAGCAGCATTGAAAAAAGAATAACTAAATTAAAAGTGTACTTCAAGGCCGTAAATAATGTACAGCTTATTGCTACTACAAAAGACCTAGGATTGCTATAATGATAATTTAAAAACTATTGCAATGTGATTACATATACAGAAAAAAAACGAAAATTAAAATTTTATAAAAAAAGGATCAAAATGAGGTTTTCCGCAAAGAAATGAAATAAAGTAACGTTAAGTTTGTAAAATAAAATGATGCCCCTCATGAAATTACTTACTACAACTTTGATGTTACTAACTCTAATTTCTTGTAAAAAAGAGGAAAAGTTAGCAGAAGCTCCTATTGTAAAACGGCAACAATACGGATTGCGCATGAACAAAAGTCAAAATGGCTGCTATGGTTATGCTCCAAAGACCTACCGTTATGATTATTCGGCAACGGGTACAGATGAAAACGGCCATGATGTGTCAGGTGACTTGAATCTCAATGGAAAACTAGGAGAAGGCCAAGTATACAGCACATATGAAAAACAAACGTTTGATGTCGTTGTAGAACCTGCACCTGGTCGCAATAAAGCAATTGCTACAGATGCCAACGGAAACAAATATTTTTTGGATCTCAAATAAGTCCAATTAAAACTAAAAAATGCTATTCTCAAAAAGAATAGCATTTTTTTATCTCAAACTATATAGTCCGACATTTGTTTTGTCAAGCGCATAACTACTTTATGTTTTTTGTTTCTTTTTACGAGCAGCAGGAAACAATACATTATTAAGGATTAAACGATATCCAGGAGAGTTAGGATGTAGATCCAATACCGTTGGTGGATCACCTACTTGATGCTGATAATCCTCGGGGTCGTGACCACTAAAAAAGGTGAACATACCTTTCCCTTTCTCACCATGAATGTAGCGTGCCTCACCGTTGAGCTCACAAGTTCCCATGACAAGGACGTTCGATTTAATCAAACTAGCATCAAAAGCTGTAGTTTGTCCCATAAATCCTTTGACCAACTGTGTGTGATTCTGACATAACATACTCGGAATAGCATCCCATTTTGCAGAAAACTGCATCAAGGTAAAATAATCTTTATCCATGGGCACACGTCTGGTTTCTGTCATATCGATATCTGAAAATTCATATTTCTCAGGTCTTCTTTCTAAAGTAAAATCCTTGAAAGCAAACGAATTTGCAAAAATTAGCTTGGATTGGTAATTAGCCTCTGATGGATCTCCGTCAAACATTGGTTCACAAATATCTACACCATCAGCAGTTAAAGCAATATCAAAGCTATCGGTAGCAGAACACATCGCAAACATAAAACCACCACCGATTACAAAATCTCTAATTTTTTTTGCTACTGCGCCCTTTTCCTGCGATACTTTGCTGTAGCCTAACTTTGCAGCCATTTCTTCAGCACTCTTTTTTTGTTCAATATACCAAGGCGTACTTTTAAAAGAAGCATAAAATTTTCCGTATTGTCCCGAAAAATCTTCATGATGCAGGTGTAACCAGTCGTACATAATCAATTGATCACTCAAAACTTCTTCATCATATATGGGCGTAAACGGAATTTCGGCATAGGTAAGTACTAACGTTACTGCATCATCCCAAGGTTGTTTGCCTTTCGGGGTATATACAGCAATTTTTGGCGCTTTTTCTAATACAACCGTTTCCATATTTTGAGATGGGCTGGCAATTTCGTTTAATATCGAATTTGTATCAGCATCAGATAGTATTTCAAAACTTACTCCTCTTACTTGACATTCCTTTCGAATATCAGACGCATCTGGCAATAAAAAAGAACCACCACGATAGTTGAGTAACCAACTTGCCTTGTATTTTTTTTCTAAACACCAAAAGGTAATACCGTATGCTTTGAGGTGGTTTTGCTGTGTAGTATCATCCATTGGGAGTAAAATAAAAGATGCTTTTACCGAAAAGGATACCAGAATTAATATTAAAATGCTTGTGCTTTTTAAACCCATTATTGACTATTTTACTCAAAGATAAAGGAATTTATACGAATTGCACGCAGATCATTGGTCAAACTAAAAGTAAAGTATCCAAAAATATTTAAAGACTGTTTTATAATTTTATCCAATTGGATAGAAACAAAAAAACTTTGCTTTAGTATTTCTACATAAGCAAAGTCTAGTATGATTTATTTTAAAAGAGTATTAAAACGGCATGTCACTATCATCATCATCGTCATCATTAAAAGTACTTCCAAAAGCTTCATTAGCTGATGGGAGGCTTTTACTTGAAAATGGATTATCATCCTGATTCATTGATGAAGGCAAATCATCATAATTTCCGCTAAAGTCATCAAGATTATCAAACTTACCAAGATGCCCGATAAACTTTAAACGAACATTTTCGATTCCACCATTACGGTGTTTAGCGATCATAATTTCAGCTTGTCCTGTAGTTGGCGAAGCTTCATCATCATCCCATTCTTCAATTTTATAGTATTCTGGACGGTACAAAAAGGAAACGATATCGGCATCCTGTTCAATCGCCCCAGATTCACGAAGGTCGGAAAGTAGTGGTCTTTTACTAGATCCACGGGTTTCAACAGCACGCGAAAGTTGAGAAAGTGCAATAACTGGCACATTTAGTTCTTTTGCCAAAGCTTTTAAATTTCGAGAAATAGTAGAAATCTCTTGCTCACGGTTTCCTCCTCCTTTACCGTTTCCACCCGCAGTCATCAACTGCAAATAATCGATAATTATAATTTTGATTCCGTGTTGCGATACCAAACGTCTAGCTTTTGCTCTAAGGTCAAAGATCGAAAGTGAGGGCGTATCATCAATATAGAGTGGTGCTTTTTCTAAATTTTTCACTTTGGTACTCAACATCGTCCACTCGTGAGGTTCTAATTTTCCGGTACGTAATTTTTCGGAAGGAAGTCCCGTTTCAGACGAAATTAAACGAGTAATCAGCTGTACAGATGCCATCTCCAGAGAGAATAATGCTACTGGATGCCCATAATCTATTGCCATATTTCGGGCCATAGAAAGTACAAAAGCAGTTTTTCCCATCGCAGGTCTCGCAGCGATAATAATTAAATCACTTGGCTGCCAACCGGAAGTCAATTTATCGAGATTAGTAAAACCTGTTTCGACACCACTTAACCCTTCTTGCTTACTAATTTCTTCAATTTTCTTTTTCGCTTGGAGTACCAAACTTTGTGCAGTCTCAGAACTACGTTTGATGTTACCTTGTGTAACCTCATATAATTTCGATTCAGCTTGATCTAATAAGTTGAAGACATCTGTAGTTTCATCATAGGATGCTTCTATAATTTCTGTTGAAATTCGAATTAAACTACGTTGAATAAATTTTTGAAGTATAATTCTAGAGTGAAATTCAATATGGGCAGAAGAGGATATTTTTTGCGTAAGTTGAATCAAGTAGAAATCTCCTCCGGCTAATTCTAATTTTGCATTTTTTCTTAATTGAGCCGAAACGGTCAATAAATCTATTGGTTGTGTCTCGGTAAACAATTCTACAATCGCCTCAAAAATATGTCTATGAGCCTCCTTGTAAAAAGCATCGGGCTGCAAAATATCAATTACGTCATCAACTCCTTTTTTATCAATCATCATGGCTCCTAGAACCGCCTCTTCCAAATCGATCACCTGTGGAGGTAACTTCCCTTTTTCCAGACTAATAACTGCTGATTTATCCGCTTTTGCCGGATATGCATTCTTGAAATTTTCCATGTAACGAAAGTAACGTAATTTATAAAAATAAGAGAATTTAGTTGTTACAAATATTTGTTTACAACTTGCTCATTTTTGTTTATAACCAAAAAAAAATCCGAAACGACAAGGCTTCGGATTTAATTATTAAAAGTAAGTTTTTACTCTTGAAATTCACCCATAGCACAATATTTAGCCATTCTCTGTGCGATTAAGTCCTCTGTTGATAAGTCTTTCAACTCATTGAATCCTTTCAAGATATATTCTTCAACTGTTTTGAAAGTTGTTTCTCTATCATAGTGTGCTCCACCAAGTGGCTCAGGAATAATATCGTCAACTAAATTTTGTCTTTTCATATCTGCCGAAGTCAGTTTCAAGGCATCAGCGGCTATCTCTTTGTATTCCCAGCTTTTCCATAAAATAGAAGAACAAGATTCTGGAGAAATTACAGAATACCATGTATTTTCAAGCATGTATACTTTGTCTCCTACTCCAATTCCTAATGCTCCACCAGATGCACCTTCACCAACAATAACGGTAATGATAGGCACTTTTAAACGAACCATTTCGAAAATATTTCTAGCAATAGCTTCTCCTTGTCCTCTTTCTTCAGCTTCTAATCCAGGATATGCACCAGGAGTGTCAATTAAAGTAAGAACTGGAATATTGAATTTCTCTGCCATTTTCATCAATCGCAAAGCTTTTCTATACCCTTCTGGATTTGCCATTCCAAAATTTCTATACTGACGTGTTTTGGTATTAAATCCTTTTTGTTGACCAACAATCATAAACGATTGCCCGCCAATTTTACCCAAACCACCAATCATCGCTTTATCATCTTTAAAGTTACGATCTCCATGTAATTCTAGGAAACTTTCGCCACAGATAGCTCTAATGTGATCTAACGTATAAGGTCTACTTGGGTGCCTTGACAATTGTACTCTTTGCCATGCAGTAAGGTTTTCGTAGATATTTTTCTTGGTATCAATCAGTTTTTGGTTAATTTGTGTACAGGTTTCTGTAACATCAACATCTGACTCCTTACCAATAACCTGACATTTTTCTAACTGCTCTTCTAATTCTTTTATTGGAAGCTCAAAATCTAAATATTCCATAGGATTTGTGCGTTTAAATTTTATTTGGATTGCAAATATAAAATTTTATATCGTTTAATACTTTTATTTTCTGTTTAACTATCAACATCATTGGCTTTTTATTCCATTTAAAGCCCTTATTTTGCTATCGCAGGTCGTTATAATTACTATTATCATAATTCAAACGAATTTATAGTGTACATACAACTGTACTTTCATAATGCGAATAACTATGAATCTTAATGAAGACCAATAAGTATTTCATATTTTCATTAATCTAATATATTTCGAATTTAGGCTGTCTAGATTATTCTCTTACTGCTTTTTTACTCCATTTTCGTTTGTTTTTGTACACGCCATTCATAATTACCATCACCAAAATAAGCAAGGCACCGATGTAGAATCCAAAACTCATTTTTTCTTTATCGCCTAAAATTAAATAGGCTAGTACAATCCCGTAAACAGGCTCAAGATTCGTCGTTAGCATTACGGTATAAGGCGAAAGCTTTTCCATTACCTTAACCCCTGCTGTAAATGCATAGGCAGTGCAAACAGAGGACAATGCCAGTAAAACCATCCAATCATTAGTACTTAAGACAAAAAAGTCTGCTGTGAAGCGTTGTTGGCTTATATAATAGATACTAATAAAAAATACACCCGACAAAAACTCATAAAATGTGATTACAGTAGCATCATGCTTCTGAATCAATTTTCCGTTAAAAATAGTGAACAAAACACCAATTAATATAGAGATAAAGGCATACATCATACCCTCGAGATAATGGACCTCAACCTGCATAATCAATCCTAAACCAAGGATTGTTATGAGGCCAAAAAATACTTCGTAGGCAATTATTTTTCTACCATAAAAAAGTGGCTCCATCAACGAGGCTAAAAATGCTCCTAACGAAAATATGGAGAGCGTAATGGATACGTTTGAAACTTGAATTGCTTTGAAGAATAATATCCAATGCAGGGCAATTAATAAACCTACAAAGACTAGCTTCATAAAGAAGTTTAGACCTACTTTGAATGACTTTTTTTTATAAAGAATATATAGTCCCAAAAAGCAAGATGCCATTAGCATTCTGTACCAAACAATTGCACTTGATTCAATTGTTAAAAGCGCACCTAAAACGGCTGTGAACCCCCAAATAAAAACTATAAAATGAAGGGTTAAGTAACTTTTGAGACTATCGTTTTGCATTTCGAAGTAAAAATATTGCTAAAATTCCAAAAATAAAATTAGGAAACCAAACGGCTATAAACGGAGAAAATGTTGTTTTCTCTGCGATAACCCCAAAGACTTTATCAAAAAACACAAAGCCAAAAGCAATTGCGATTCCGATGGTTAGGTTCATTCCCATTCCTCCCCTACGCTTCATAGCAGATACAGAAACGGCTATGATCGTAAGTATAAATGCAGAAATAGGTACACTAAATTTCTTGTATAAAACCACCATATAAATATTGATATTAGAAGAACCTCTGGCTCTTTCTTTATCAATAAAAGCCGTCAGTTTATCCAAGGTCAACGTTTCTGCAATGTAAATCACCGGCGTCAAATCTTCAAGCTCAAAGCCGAACTTTGTTTTCTTTTCAGGCTCTCTTACAATAACGTCCCCCAAAGCACCCACTGTTCTTTTTTTGTAATCATACATGGTGTAGGTACTATCTGCTGGGTTCCACTGTATTCTACTAGCAGTGATTTTCGAAACCATTTTATCCTTATCGAATTTTTCTAACGAAAAATTAAAAGCCGTTTTCGAACTCGCATTATAGCTGTTCACATACAAAAAATCGGTATCATTAATCTGCCTGTATACGTCTGTGTTATCACCCCGCATGGCTTGTTGCCCATTTGTACGTAGATAAGTATACCTGAAATTATTAAAACCCTCACTAGAAACGGGCACTACAAAGAAGCCCATAATCAACACAAAAATCGATACCAATGTAGCACCAATAATATAGGGTCTCAAGAACCGTGTAAATGAAATTCCCGAACTCAAAATGGCTATAATCTCTGTATTATTAGCTAGTTTGGAGGTAAACCAAATAATAGACAAAAACAGAAATATAGGGAATAAATTGTTGGCAAAGTAAATCGTAAAATGGTAATAGTAGACTGCAATTTTAAGAAACGGCACCTTATTTTCGATCATGAAGTTGATCTTTTCAGACACGTCAACGATGATCCCAATAGGAACGAACATCGCCAACATGGTCACAAAAGTGGCCAAATATCTCTTTAAAATGTACTTATCTAATATTGTTAACATACAAAAAGTTTAAGGTTAAAAAAGTTTAAAAGTCTTCGTTTTAAAACTGTTGCTAATTCTTAGTACAAATTAGCAACTTTAAACAAAAAAACTTCAAACATTTTTTTACAAACGTTGGCTCATATTTTTGACCATCATGTCTTTCCAAGTTCTAAAATCACCTGCAATGATGTGTTTTCTAGCCTCACGTACCAACCACATATAGAAACCTAGGTTATGTATCGTAGCAATTTGTTTCCCCAAATACTCATTAGCTGCAAAAAGATGGCGCAAATAGGCTTTTGTATATTCTGTATCTACCCAAGTAATTGCCATGTCATCAATAGGAGAAAAGTCTGCTTCCCATTTTTTATTTTTAATATTGATCGTACCATTTGCTGTAAACAACATTCCGTTTCTAGCATTACGGGTAGGCATCACACAGTCAAACATATCGATACCTAGTGCGATATTTTCCAAAATATTAATCGGAGTACCAACACCCATTAAATAACGAGGTTTGTCCTCAGGCAAAATTGCTGTTACAACCTCTGTCATAGCATACATTTCTTCTGCAGGTTCTCCAACAGATAGACCACCAATAGCATTACCAACTTGGTTTGTGTTGGCGATATATTCTGCCGATTTTTCTCTCAAATCTTTATAAACACTTCCTTGTATAATCGGGAAAAAGTGTTGGTTATAACCATATTTCATGGGTAATTTATCCAAATGTGTAATACATCTTTCCAACCAACGGTGCGTCATATTCATTGAGCGACGTGCGTAGTGATAATCACATGGATAAGGCGTACATTCATCAAATGCCATGATAATATCAGCCCCAATGGTACGCTGAATTTCCATTACATTCTCGGGCGTAAAAACGTGGTAAGATCCATCAATATGTGATTTAAACTTCACACCGTCTTCCTTAATTTTTCTATTCGATGAAAGTGAATATACTTGATACCCACCAGAATCAGTCAAAATAGGACGATCCCAATTCATAAATTTATGCAATCCACCTGCCTTTTCCAAAATTTCAGTTTTGGGTCTAAGGTATAAATGGTAGGTATTCCCTAAAATAATATCTGGATTAATATCTTCACGCAATTCTCTCTGGTGCACACCTTTAACAGATGCTACCGTACCAACTGGCATAAAAATAGGGGTTTCAATCACACCGTGATCTGTCGTTATACTTCCTGCTCTAGCCTTAGACTGCGGATCTTTTTTTAATAAATCAAACTTCATACTTCGTTTTTTGTACCGATTGTTCACCCGACCATTCGGGAGCGCAAAGATAGTTTAATTTCGAAAAGTACCCGTATTTTAAATTCTAAAGTCGTATATAAAATAATACACTTCAAAAATTATTTGGGCATGCCCCTGCTTCCACTCCGTTTCACCAGCGTCGGGCTTTTCGTTCCAATCTTTTTTAAGGCAAAAAAGCCTCAAAAAAGGATTTCACTGCAATCCCTCATGCAAAACACTAGAAACATATTAAAGTCCTATTTTTCATTGTTGTCAGTTTACATTAGCTACTAAATTATTCTTCTCAACTTTTACAATTCGATAATTTTTAAAAACCTTATCCAAGCACAGCACTACATTAGTATTCGTATCTTTGTATTAAATAAAACGCTCATGAAACTCAACATACAAGATACCTTCAATAAAGAATTACCAGCAGACCCAATAATGACCAATAGCATCAGACAGGTAGAAAAAGCTTGCTTCTCTTTTGTTACCCCTACCAAAACTGCAAATCCAAAAGTGCTACATGTTTCGCCCGAAATGGCAGAAAATATCGGAATCACAATCGAAAACACGCAATCTGACTATTTCAAAAATATTGTTACTGGTAACGAAATCCTACCCAACACCCAACCCTATGCTATGTGCTACGGTGGTTTTCAATTTGGTAACTGGGCAGGTCAACTTGGTGATGGACGCGCAATTAATTTGACCGAACTGTTGCATAACAACCAACGCTGGGCAATACAACTCAAAGGCGCTGGTAAAACACCTTATTCTAGAACCGCAGATGGATTAGCCGTTTTACGCTCCTCTGTACGGGAGTACTTGTGTAGCGAGGCCATGTTTCACCTAGGTGTACCCACTACCCGTGCCTTGTCTCTCTCCTTATCAGGTGATCAAGTGCTACGTGATATGTTGTACAACGGAAATCCAGCTTATGAAAAAGGAGCTATTGTTAGTCGCCTTGCTCCTAGTTTTTTGCGTTTTGGTAACTACCAAATCTTTGCTGCTCGACAGGATTATGAAACTTTAAAAACTTTGGTAGACTATACAATTAACCATTTTTACAGTGATTTAGGAAGCCCTTCAAAAGAGACCTATTTGAAGTTTTTTCAAGAAGTAACAAACAGAAGTTTAGATATGGTTTTGCATTGGCAACGCGTTGGTTTTGTACACGGCGTCATGAATACCGATAATATGTCAATTCTTGGACTCACAATCGATTATGGCCCATACGGCTGGCTCGAAGGTTATGATTATGGATGGACTCCCAATACGACCGATGCGCAAAACAAGCGCTACCGTTATGGCAAACAACCCGAAATGGTTTTGTGGAATCTCTACCAGCTTGCCAATGCGCTCTACCCACTTATTGATGAAGCAGCCGGACTCGAAGCTGTTTTAGAAAGTTACAGAACACAGTATGACGTAAAATATTTGAACATGATGCGTTCCAAAATTGGTTTGTATACGGATCAAGAAGGCGATGACAAATTTATTCAGTTACTCGAAGAAAACTTGCATTTGATAGAAACAGATATGACCATTTTTTATCGAAATCTAAGTCAGTTCGAAAATGGAAAGCCTGAAAATGGAATTGCGATTATTCAAGATGCATTTTATCAGTCGGTAGAAGAATATCCTGAAGTGACAGCAACATGGACGCTTTGGTTTGAACAATACAACCAAAGATTGGTTTTCGAAAACGAAACAAACTCAGAACGTAGCGAAAAAATGAATGCGGTAAATCCTAAATATGTTTTACGCAACTATATGTCGCAACTTGCTATTGACGCAGCCGACAAAGAAGATTATAGTTTGATTGACGAATTGTTTCAACTGCTTAAAAATCCGTATGCTGAACAACCGGAACAGCAAAAATGGTTTGCTAAGCGCCCTGATTGGGCTCGTGATAAGGTAGGTTGTTCCATGTTGTCATGTAGTTCTTAATTTTCGAAAAAAAGAAGCAAATCAATGTCTGCTAAAATTTAATTAAGTAGTATATTTCAACGGCAAAATAGTATTTCCTTAACCAAGAACTTCTTCCTATGAATACAAAACTACATTATTTCATCTTTCTCCTATCGTTTATAGCTACGGGACAAATAACAACCCCAAATAAAAATCTTAAAACGAGTTCGAAGGAAGTAACTAAGGCATACTACTACCGTGACAGTATTGTATCTATGCAACTTTTCATGGGGGTTGATAAGAAAATGGACAGTATCAAAACGTATCATGCAAATGGCAAAAAAAATGAAGTTTTTTACTTTGACGCCATGGGATTAATGGATGGTGCTGCGGACCAGTTTAATATCGAAGGAGAAAAAATGGTTTCCACTACATTTTTATATGGAAAAATAAGCGGTAGAATCGATTATAAAATTCCTTATGAAAATACCAGACAGGAAGATACTAGAAAGAAGGCCTTAGAAAATTTGGTGGAAATAAATAAAAGAACCAATTTCAACCCAACTTCTTTAAAAGACATTTACGCAAGAGCGCACCTATATAAGAAATTAAATAATTACACGCTTGCTATTTTGGATTTTAAAAAACTAGAGAAAGTACTAGACCTGTCTTTAAATGATCTGAAGAAAAAGGCTCCCGATTCGATAAGAGCAAAATTAATAGTAAAACAAACTGTTGTTTATGATGCGCTGGCAAACATTTATTCAATGTTTGAAGTGCAAAACACAGCGCTTCATTATTACACCAAAGCCATAAAAACTTCTCCAAATGATTATAGGGTATTGTATAATTTCACAAATTATCTAACCAAGATTAAATCCTATCGCTTATCTGAAACCTATTTAAAGAAAATACTAGCAAAAAGCCCACAACACGGACATGCAAGATGGGGAATATCGTACCTATACTTACTTTTACAGGATTATGAAAAAGCTTTGTACTATGCCAATTTGGCTTTAGAAAAAGAGGCAAATATTATAAAAAGAGAAGGCGGCAATTATGACAATGGGCCATGCATCAAAGCAATTCGAGGATTGGCTTACCACAAACTAGGCGAAACGGAAAAAGGAATCGCAGATCTTACAGAGGTTTTGAATAGAGCGCAAAACAATAGCTACGCCATGAAAAACTTAGGTATTATCTACCTCGATCAAGAAAAGTATCAAGAAGCTTGTACCTTATTTCAAAAAGCTAAAGCACTTGACTACGTAAAGTTGTATGACGATAAGGATTTTGAGCCACTGCTACTAGCCGCTTGCAACGGTAAAAATAGTGCAAGTCAAGCAAGTGTTTCTAAACAGCCTTTTGTTTTTCCAAACCCTGTACAAAATAATCTAACTATCATGAATTACGAATTCAAAACTTTTGATTTTGAGTTTTTTGATTACCAATCCATCTCTGTCTTACATGGTCGCAGTATTGATGGCGAAATAAATACTAGCGCTTTACCTTCCGGTTTTTATATTCTGAAAATTTATAACAATCCGTACCCACAAACTTTCAAAATCATAAAAGAATAAAAATAATGAAATACAAATGCATCCTCTTTGATTGTGATGGCGTAATTGTCGACAGCGAAAGCATCTCCAACTTGACATTGATCGAAATGGCGCAAACCGTTGGCGTAACCCTGACAGAAGAATTTGTTATGGATCATTTTCTAGGGAAATCGTTGGCCTTTTGTTTTAAATATATTCAAGACCAGGCCAATCAAAAACTCCCTGCGAACTTTGAAACTGAGTTTCGAGATCGTACTTTTCATGCCTTTAAAACCCGTTTACAACCTATACCCGGTATTCATGCCCTTTTAAATAAAATTGATATTGATTACTGTGTTGCCTCAAATGGTCCGAGAGAAAAAATTATTGTAAACCTCACCACGGTGCATTTGCTAGATAAATTTGAAGGTAAGATATTTAGTGCCTATGACATTAACAGCTGGAAACCAAACCCTGAGTTATACCTACATGCCGCCAAAAAAATGGGATATTCTATTGCCGATTGCGTGGTTATAGAGGATAGTCCGGCTGGTGTACAAGCCGCATTGGCAGGTGGATTTGCAGTTTTTGGTTATATAAATGCACACAATAAAGTAGCTTTTGAAGAGATGAAAATTCCAGTTTTTGACAACATGGAGCAACTAGATCAATTACTGACTTAATTTGTGTACACATCATTGGCATCTCGTTTTAGATATTGAAAAATAAATAATTACTTAGAAATAATTTTTTTGGTACGTATTTTCAGTATGTTTGTATTTCGACCAACCCTCCTTTTTATAAATTATAATTACCCCCAATTTAATTTAAATTTTATGGAAATATTCGATACTTTACCACCATTACTGGCAACATTTTGGTATGTAGCCATTCCAATTAGTGTTATTTTTATCATTCAAACCATCATGACCTTCACAGGAGCAGACGGATCTGATGGTATTGATCCTGATTTTGATGGCGATTTTGACGGAGCCGACCATCCGTTTCAGTTGTTTTCATTGCGCAACTTGATTCACTTTCTACTCGGTTTCAGCTGGACAGGAATCTCTTTTTTTACTTTGATCGAAAATGAAAAATTACTCATCGCATTATCTGTGGCAGTGGGTTGTTTGTTTGTATTTATATTTTTTATGATCATTCAACAAGTACAAAAACTAGAAGAAAACAACTCCTTCAAAATCGAAAATACATTGAACAAAACCGCAGAAGTGTATCTAAAAATACCTGCGCAAAGAACAGGTAAAGGTAAAATCCTGATTAGTATCAATGGTGCTTTCCATGAGCTTGATGCCATGTCTGAGGCAGACGCGATCCCAACGGGCAGTACCGTCAAAGTAGTCAAAATTGAAAATGAATCCTTATTATTTGTAATCCCGTTTTAAAACCAAAATAAATGACACCTATTATTCTTATTGTAGTGGCCGCAGTGGTCTTTTTTGCCACAATTTCGGCTCTTATTTCAAGGTACAAAAGATGCCCTTCTGACAAAATTTTAGTAATCTATGGCCGCACTGGCGGTACATCTGCAAAATGTGTGCATGGTGGTGGAGCCTTTATCTGGCCCGTTATCCAAGATTTCGCCTATTTAGACCTTAAACCGTTATCTATTGAGGCTAACTTAACCAATGCTTTGAGTAGACAAAATATCCGTGTGGATGTGCCTTGTCGTTTTACAATTGCCATTTCGACAGAAAAAGAAAGCATGAATACGGCTGCCGAAAGACTTTTGGGTCTATCACACGAGCAAATTCAAGAACTAGCCAAAGACATTCTTTTTGGACAATTGCGTTTGGTTATTGCAACTATGACCATTGAAGAAATCAACTCTGACCGTGATAAATTTTTGGAGAATATTTCGAAAAACGTAGATAGCGAATTGCGTAAAATTGGTCTAAAATTGATCAACGTTAACGTTACCGATATTAAAGATGAGTCAGGATACATTGAAGCACTTGGTAAAGAAGCGGCTGCAAAAGCAATTAACGAAGCCAAAATTAGCGTTGCTGAACAAGAAAAGATTGGTGAAACTGGAAAAGCACTTGCAGATAGAGAAAAAGATACTCAAATTGCCGAAACCCACAGAGATCGTGATGTAAAAATCGCAATCACTCAAAAAGATCGTGAAATTAGTATTGCCTCGGCTGCCAAAGATGAAGCTATTGGTAAAGCCGAAGCACAAAGAGATACCCGTGTAAAAACATCCGAAGCCAATTCGATCGCTATTCAAGGAGAGAATACAGCCAAAATTGCCATTGCTAACTCTGAGGCATTGCGTAGAGAAAAAGAAGCCGAATCGTTGCGTATTGCCATGTCTGCAGAGAAAGTGCAAAGTGCAAAAGCGTTGGAGGAATCCTATTTAGCAGAACAAAAAGCCGAATTGGCGCGTTCAGAAAGAGAACGCTCTACCCAAATTGCCAACGTTGTAATTCCGGCAGAAATTGCCAAACAACGCGCCATTATTGAAGCACAAGCAGATGCTGAACGTATTCGTGAAAATGCAAAAGGAGAAGCAGATGCAATTTTTGCAAAAATGGAAGCCGAAGCAAAAGGACTTTATGAAATACTAACCAAGCAAGCCGAAGGTTACAAACAAGTAATTGCTGCTGCTGGTGGCGACCCATCTCAAGCCTTTCAATTATTGTTGATCGAAAAATTACCTGAATTGGTTCGCACACAAGTAGAAGCTGTTAAAAACATCAAAATTGACAAAATCACTGTTTGGGATTCTGGAAATAATGCAGATGGAAATGGGTCTACAGCCAACTTTGTATCTGGTATGATGAAATCTGTTCCGCCTTTGAATGATTTATTCAATATGGCTGGTCTTAATTTACCAACTATCTTAAAAGGTGATGATGTAACAAATACTGAAGTTACAGCTCCTAAGAAGGATAATGAAATCAAAGAGTAATTAAATCATTGTTATAAAAAATCATGAAATCAACAGTTATCAAAGCATTATTCATTGCTATACTTACAACAGTTAATGTCTATTCACAAGAAAAAACACAAGTACAAATTCTGAGTGCAGTAGTCAAAAACCAAAAAATTCAAGGAGCTGAAGTTATTTTTCAGAAAAATGGTGAAACCTCTATCAAAACCATTACAGATGGAAACGGAATGGTTAGCATTCCTAGAATATTTGATGGTGTAGATGATAGCAACGTTACTTTAATTATAAAAAAATCGGGCTACTCTACACTAGTAACCAAAGGTCCTGTCAACAATTTAACATATGCCCTTAGTCCAATAATGGAGCAACTTGACGGAATGAGAATTGTACTTAGTTGGGGGGCACAACCATTGGATTTGGATTCGCATATTTCATATCCTGGTAACCACATTTGCTACTATCATAAAACGGGTGCCATGGCAAATCTTGATGTTGATGATACCGATAGTTATGGACCAGAAACCATTACAATTGAAAGAAAACAACCTGGCCAAAAATATATTTATGCCGTTCATGATTATAGCGACAAAGATACTAATTATGGAAATCGCCTTTCAGATGTAAGTGATGCTCGTGTTTATGTCTATATCGGTAACACTCTTATTCGTTCTTACAAAGTACCTAAAAGACAAAGCGGTAATATATGGGTTGTATTTATGGTTGATGAAAATGGCTCGTTTCAAGACGTTAATAAATTCTATGACGCTAATCAATGGGAAGGTGTTCGCTCAGAACTAGAAGTCTTAAGAGGAAAAAGTAACATAACTGAGCGCTCAGCTATAAGTCAAACAGACATTTCGAAATCGAATGATGTAAATAAAAGAGGTGAAAATGCGTATCATGCTAAACAACTAGAACAGTCTGTTGCTTACTACCAACAAGCTATTAATCTCAATCAAAATAACGGTCAAGCATATAGTAACCTAGGCCTTTCTTTTCAAAAATTAAATCGGGTTGCAGAAGCAATTTGGGCCAACCGAAAAGCAGTAAGTTTAGCTAATGGCCCATCTGCAAATGTGGTAAAAGCAAGCTCGTATTACAATATTGGTAGAATTTATGAAAAAAAAGGACAGTGGCAAGATGCTATGGATAATTTCACCAAAGCCTCCCAAAACAAAGCAAACCCAACGTATGATAATGCTATTAATCGAATGAAACAAAACTTGAGATAATAATGAAACAGCAAGTTCAAATTGCTTTTCTAGCGGTTTATATACTTTTTTTTTCGAATGCAACTGCACAAGTCAAGGTGGGAAAAATAGACGGTTCTTTATGGACTGCAAATTATAACTCAGTGGATGATTTTGATTACGCATCAAAAATGGAAATTTTGGTTTATGTAAAATGTTTTATGGAATTAGAAAGCCTCAAAGACATCGAAGCAATAAAGTCCAAATACAACATTAAATCGGCTAATTTGAATTCGTTTGAAAATTGGAGAAAGGAACAAATTCATTTGATTTTACAAAACCTACATGCTATAAAAAGTAACTCAATATTAAGTAAAACAGTTGCTATCGACAAAAACTGCACTTGGCAAGAGGTTACAAAAGCAATAGTGAGTATCGAAAAAAATATTCCGACTAATCTGAAAGCATGGTATGCAGACGCAATTGTTTTTAACCGACAATATGTAAACGAATTGGCTCGATTGGCGTTTTTGTTTCCAAGACCTTCAAGCGAAGTATTGACAATAGCTCCAAACGAAATTACTGGAAACAACTATAAGGACAAAGAATTTTTGTTAACTTTTGATGATGGACCAACTCCAGCAAATGGAAATACAGACAGATTAATGTCGACCTTAAAAAAACAGAAGCTTAATGGTGTGTTCTTTGTTCTTGGAGAGTCTTTACAAAACCGAATCAATGCTTCGTCTAAAGAAAGAGTCGCTACTTTATACTCAGGTAACAAAATTGGATCACATGGAAAAATTCATAAATCCCATCAGTATTTAAAGGCTTGGCAAGAATCTTTGGATTTTACTACTTCGGCTATACAGAAACTAAATAATGGTAACAATAAAACCAACTATTTCCGTCCGCCTTATGGGCAACGCACTGTTGAAATTTCAAAATATCTAAGCAAAAGTAACGGCTCTATCCTGCTGTGGAATATCGACTCGCAAGACTGGAACTCCAAAATAACAGCCTCTGAAGTTTCGGACAGGGTAATTGCCTTAATGCTTTTATGGCGTAAAGGAATTATTCTTTTTCATGATGTGCACTCAAAAGCTAGTGACGCCCTGCCAATTATAGTAGATTCACTAAATGGCTCAGGAGTACATTTTATCGATTCAAATAAACTATAGAAAAACCTAAGTTTTGAATACTGTTAACCAAAAAGTCTTGCCTTGGCAAGACTTTTTGATTTAAAAAAATCAATGTAACTTATGTTACTAAAATATCCTTACATAGGTTGTATTTTTGCTCTAGAAAGAATATCACTATCCGCAACACCTAATAAAAACAATGATGGAAATAGAGAATTTAATAAAAGACAATCAAGGAACTATTGTAGATGTACGCTCCTTTGCAGAATATTCAGGAGGTCATGTAGCAGGATCAATCAACATTGTTTTAAATGACATCCCTGCACGAATGGAAGAAATTAAAGCTTTGAAAATGCCCTTGATTTTATGTTGTGCCTCTGGAAATAGAAGTGGACAAGCACAACAATACCTTGCCCAACAAGGAATAGAATGCTACAATGGCGGTTCTTGGATGGACGTTAACTACTATCAATCAAAAAAATAATAAATGATCAATTTTATCAAAAAAATATTCGGAATAGGGCCTGCAGTCGATTTTGCAACACTGGTTAAAGATGGAGCGCTTATACTCGACGTCCGCAGTCCAGCGGAATACAAAGGCGGACACATCAAAGGTTCAAAGAATATTCCGTTGAATGAGTTGTCTTCTCATCTTTCGAAAATGAAAAAAGACAGTACCATCATAACTTGTTGTGCATCGGGCATGCGAAGTGCTTCTGCAAAAAGCATTTTGAAGTCCAATCAATTTACCAATGTTTACAATGGTGGTGGTTGGTCAAGTTTAAAAAGCAAGCTTTAAGCTTGACAAGTAATTCCTTTGAGTATCCGATATATTTTGTGTGATTTTTTTCTTTTATTTCGAAAATAATTTTCAGGAAAACAAAACCTTGTTACACAATCATTTTCAATGGTTTCCACCATAAAGTTGGTTAGTTTTTATTCGAAAAATATACACGAAAAAAGGTGCCTACTTGAGATTACTCCTTATTAAAAATTCGATAAAAAATGTACTTGAAATTTACATTTTTACACCAAAAAGCCTCTATTATGGGGCTTTTTTTGTTTGATATATAAAAAGAAACAAATTCCAAAATCATTTGCCTCACGAGAAAATAAAATTTACATTTGCAATAGTTTAACTTTTACACACACAATGAAGCCTAACACACAACAATTAAGCGATTTAACGATCCAAGTAAGAAGAGACATTCTTAGAATGGTACATGCTGTAAACTCTGGACACCCAGGAGGATCTCTTGGCTGTACTGAATTTTTAGTAGCCCTATACCAAAACCTTATGGAACGTAAGGAAGGATTTGACATGGACGGAATTGGAGAAGATCTTTTCTTCCTTTCAAACGGACATATTTCTCCTGTTTTTTATAGCGTTTTAGCAAGAAGTGGCTATTTCCCAGTATCAGAATTAGCGACTTTCCGTTTGATCAACTCAAGATTACAAGGACACCCAACTACACATGACCACTTACCTGGTATTCGCGTAGCTGCTGGTTCATTGGGTCAAGGTTTATCTGTTTCAATTGGTGCGGCACAAGCAAAAAAATTAAACAATGACAACCATATTGTTTACGCTTTAACAGGAGATGGTGAATTGCAAGAAGGTCAAAACTGGGAAGCAATTATGTACGCCTCTGCTAAAAAAGTAGACAACTTGATCGCAACAGTAGATTTGAACGGAAAACAAATTGATGGTACAACTGATGATGTATTGGCAATGGGTAGCCTTCGTGCAAAATTTGAAGCTTTTGATTGGGATGTTCTTGAAATTAAAGAAGGTAACAACCTAGAAGCAATTATTGCAGGTATGAATGATGCTAAATCTAGAACTGGAAAAGGAAAACCAGTTTGTGTTTTACTACATACTGAAATGGGTAACGGAGTAGATTATATGATGTACAGTCATGCTTGGCATGGTAAAGCACCAAATGATGCACAACTAGAAAATGCTTTGGCACAAAACCCAGAAACTTTAGGAGACTACTAAATAGTCAACAGTATCCAGATTTTAGTATTCAGCGATGAATGCGTCACCTTTTTAAAATAAGAAATGAAAAAATATATAAATACAGGAAGTAAAGATACCCGCTCAGGTTTTGGAGTTGGAATGACTGAATTAGGTCAAAAAAACGAAAATGTAGTTGCACTTTGTGCTGATTTAATTGGATCATTAAAATTTGATGATTTCAAAAAGAACCACCCAGAGCGTTTTTTCCAGATTGGTATTGCTGAGGCAAACATGATCGGAATTGCAGCTGGTTTGACAATTGGAGGTAAAATTCCGTTTACAGGAACTTTTGCTAACTTTTCTACAGGTAGAG
Source organism: Flavobacterium faecale (assembly GCF_003076455.1). Lineage (NCBI taxonomy): Bacteria > Pseudomonadati > Bacteroidota > Flavobacteriia > Flavobacteriales > Flavobacteriaceae > Flavobacterium > Flavobacterium faecale. Next base: position 2,483,255 of record NZ_CP020918.1, on the reverse strand, counting down.
TTTATGACCAAATTCGTCAATCGGTAGCTTACTCTGACAAGAATGTAAAAATCTGTGCCTCACATGCAGGATTGACATTGGGAGAAGATGGAGCTACACACCAAATTCTTGAAGATATTGGTTTGATGAAAATGTTACCAGGAATGACTGTTATCAATACTTGTGACCACAATCAAACAAAAGCGGCTACAATTGCATTAGCAGATCACCATGGTCCAGCTTACTTGCGTTTTGGACGTCCGGTTGTGCCTAACTTTATGCCAGCAGACGAGCCTTTCGTAATTGGAAAAGCAATCGTACTTAATGAAGGAACAGATGTAACTATCGTTGCTACTGGACACCTAGTTTGGGAAGCTTTAATCGCTGCTGAAGCATTAGAAGCTAAAGGTATTTCGGCTGAAGTAATCAACATTCACACGATTAAACCATTAGATGACGAAGCAATCTTAAAATCGGTTGCTAAAACAGGTTGTATGGTTACTGCTGAAGAGCATAACATACTAGGAGGTCTTGGAGAAAGTGTTGCTAGAGTTCTAGCCTTAAACAATCCTAAACCACAAGAGTTTGTTGCTGTTCAAGATAGTTTTGGTGAGTCTGGAACTCCTGAGCAATTAATGGAAAAATATAAATTGAACAATCAAGCTATTTTTGCAGCTGCTGAAAAAGTAATTGCAAGAAAATAACCACTATTTTTATAGCTTAAAAGCCGCTACTTCTTGAAAGTAGTGGCTTTTTTTTTGTTATTTTTTAGTTTCAAATACAAGATCCTTTTCACCTTATACAAACTTAGACGGATTATTAAAAAACTGAATGAGTTGTAGAAATAGTATCAGCTTGAAATGATCGAAGGGTTTACAAAGTAACTCCTTAGTCATTAAAAGAAAGTTTTAGATAAACCTTCACGGCTAAATAAGGATAACAAAGCTTGGTTTAAAAATAATGCCTTATATCGCTTCATATTATGCTATGCACATTTGTTGTCTATATACACATTTTGCGTGAGTGATAGGAGCCAGCTACCAAAGTAGCGCGGATAGCACGACAGCAAGCAAAGGCAAGGGCGTATATGCGCAAACTGCTTTGCCCTTGCCTTTGCTTGGTGGCACGCCCACAAGAGAAAACTAAGAGCAAAAAAAATCCCGTTTCTGATTGAAACGGGATTCTTTTAAATTTTATTATTACTTTGGAATGCTATTTTTATCAAGGTAATTACTTCCTGCTGCGATTTCTACTTTGGTACTATAACCATCGCCATCATCGTCTAGATCTAAGAAGTTGGGTACTAAATCTCCATCTGTATCATCAAGATTTGTTGGTACAACAGGATAATCTGACGGGTACTGTAAATAAGTGTACATATAACCGTCACCGTTAATATCCTCATCAACAGATAAAATTCCATCTCCATCGTGATCAAGTCGTTGGAGAGCATATAATTTAAAACTAAATATAAGTGGTGCATAGCCTGGAATTGTTGAACTTCCTGAATTGTAATACGCCAGTCCAGACGGAATAAACATGATTCCTGCTCCAAAATTGTTATGCACTACTGCTCCATTAACTCCCTCAGAAGAAGTACCTGTTTTGAATTTCGGCAATATTTCAGCTCTACCTCTAACTATATCAGTAAACAAATTAAACATCGACTGTGGAAACTTTACCTCTTCAAAAAAGGTGGTAGTTAAGGTGGTCAAATCAGATGCTGTTGTTTCTGAAAGATATTGTCCTTTGTATGAAACTAAAACATTATCCACATTAGTTGGTGACTGCCCTGTACCTTCTCTCAAAACAAGATAATACATTTTGTATGTGATGCCGTGTAATTGCACAGGTCTCGTTAGTAATTTTGGAAAAGTAGTACTATTTAAATAACTATAAATAGAAGGTTGTCCTGCAGTAATTTTTGCAAAAACTACATCTTGGTCGGTTTGATCGCCAGGAGCTTGCGTAATAGTAATGTAATTGGTTTTTAAATACTCTTCGATCATTACATTCTCTGCTGTAAACTGCTCTTGATAATCCCTTAGTGGAGTTATCGTAATGTTATTATCATTTTTCGAACAGGAAAATAAAAGTACTGTTGTAAGTGATAGAATAAAATAAAACTTAAATTTGTTCATTATAACTAATTTTTAAGTGCGCAAGATACAATATTGATTTATTTTTGTAAACTATTTAACTCTGATTTTATACACTATTATGCGAATTGACAAATTTTTGTGGTGCGTACGTTATTATAAGACCCGAAATATGGTAACTGAAGCCTGTAAAAAGAATCATGTTACTGTAAATGGGCAAGTTGCAAAACCCTCCAAAGAGGTGTTTCCAACAGATAAAATAACCTTTCGAAAAGACCAAATTATACAAGTTATTACGGTACTCGATATTCCGGATAGCCGCGTTGGTGCCAAACTGGTTGATATATACAGACGCAATGACACAGCACCCGAGGTGTACCAACATCTTGAACTATTAAAACTATCGAAAGATCATTATAGAAAAACAGGAACAGGAAGACCTACCAAAAAAGACCGTAGAGATATTGACGAATTTGGCAATGATATTCCTGATGAAGACGAGGATTAAAGAATCTATTCCATCCTACTGTTATTAATTTTACTAAACTCACATCAAAAAATGAGCAAAAATATTATACTTACCCACCAAGAAATACAACATAAAATAAAACGAATTGCGTATCAAATTTACGAAACCTTCATAGATAGTGAAGAAGTAGTTTTGGCCGGAATTGCTTCGAATGGTTATATTTTTGCCGAAAAAATTGCCAAAGAACTCCAAGTAATATCCAGTTTAAAAGTAAGTTTGTGTGAGGTACATATTGACAAGCAAAATCCGAAAGAAGCAGTAAAGACCTCGTTGACCAAAGAAGAATATTCGAATAAGGGATTAATTTTAGTAGATGATGTCTTGAACTCTGGTACCACTTTGATCTATGCTGTGCGACATTTTCTTGACGTACCCTTAACAAAGTTCAAAACTGCGGTACTAGTTGACCGTAATCATAAAAAATACCCTGTAAAAGCCGATTTTAAAGGTATATCACTCTCTACCTCTTTGCTAGAGCACGTACATGTAATCTTGGACGGTGATGACAATAGTGCGTATCTTAATTAAGCAACCACTATTTATGCATACAAAAAAGGCACAAAGTGTTCGCTACAATAGCGACAGTTTGTGCCTTTTTTGATACTGATGCCCTATATCTAAACCATAACCTTCATAATATCGCTTACAACTTGATCTACCGATTGATCTACCGAAATAGTGTATTGTGCTTGATTATAAAAATAACTGCGCTCAAAAAGATGAATAGCTATAAACTCGCGCATCTCCTCATCAGACTTTGACGCTATCAAAGGCCTTTGTGCTTTACCTACCAATAAACGTTTGTATAACGTATCAATCGAAGCTTTGAGATAAATTGAAGTTCGCCCCTCACCTATTAATAAAGTATGGTTATTGGCATAGCATGGTGTACCCCCGCCCAAACCAATTATAATTTCTTGATCGTTTGCTAGCAGTTCTTTGAAATAATTGTGTTCAACTTTTCTAAAATAGATCTCTCCTTTGGTCTCAAAAATAGTTTTGACGGTCATTTTTTCTTTTTCCTCAATATAGTTGTCCAAATCCACAAACGGAATTTGTTTGATTTTGGATAGTGACCTTGCTATTGTTGACTTTCCGGAGCCCATATAGCCCAGTAGTATAATTTTATTCATATTTTAAAGCATTGCAAATTAAGTGTTTAAAAAAAACATTGAAAAAAAGACAAATTTAAAACATTTTTTCTTGGAAAACTCTAAATAAAGTCCTTATATTTGCACCCGCAACAAGGAAATAACTTGACTCGATAGCTCAGTTGGTAGAGCACATCACTTTTAATGATGGGGTCCTGGGTTCGAGCCCCAGTCGGGTCACATATAGTGATTCAAAATTAAATTATTTCCTTTAGCATTGACTCGATAGCTCAGTTGGTAGAGCACATCACTTTTAATGATGGGGTCCTGGGTTCGAGCCCCAGTCGGGTCACAAAAGGTTGTTCGTTTTACGAATAACCTTTTTTTTTCTTTTCGGCCACGTGGAGAAACGGTAGACTTGCCATCTTGAGGGGGTGGTGCTCGTAAGGGCGTGTGGGTTCAAATCCCACCGTGGTCACATAAACAACCTGTTGAAAAGGTAGATTACATTGAAATATTGACTCGATAGCTCAGTTGGTAGAGCACATCACTTTTAATGATGGGGTCCTGGGTTCGAGCCCCAGTCGGGTCACAATAGGTTGTTCGCTTTGCGAGCAACCTTTTTTTATTTAAACCAAGCACAGATACGGTAGGCTCGAGATTAGAATTTGTAAAGTGGAGGAAATTAAAGATTAGAAAGCTGGCTTCACAAAACGACAGTTTAAATAATCCATTCTTAATTCTATCTTTGATGTTCATTTTCATTTCCAAATAGCAATTTCAAGTAGGCAGTTCATATTCAAACTATCCATACATATTCTTTATCTCCGCCATGACAAATGTGCTATGGGTGCTACCAATACTTTTAACCGCCCCTAGTTTATTAAAAACAAAATCTTGATAATGTTTCATATCCTTTGCAGAGACTTTCATTAAAAAATCGTAATCTCCTGCAATATTATAGCATTCGACAATTTCTTCTATTTTCATAATATCAGCAACAAACTGATTTCCGATATTTTTATCGTGCTGTTTCAGTTTGATGTTACAAAAGACAATGAATCCCCTATTTAGTTTTTCTGCGTCTAGCAGGGCTATATATTTTTTAATATAACCACTTTTTTCTAATCTTTTGATACGTTCAAACACAGGAGATGCCGAAAGGTTTACCATCGCGGCAAGTTCCTTTACAGTATATTTAGAATTATTGTGAAGAATATTTAATAACTGAAGATCTATTTCGTCTATCTGCTCCATAGAATATTTTGCTTAAAAAGGTTCATTTAATTGGTAAATCAAGAATAATAATCTTCAAATATATTAAAAACAAACACTAAAACCTTATTTTAATTAAATATAAGATTTTATGACCTGTAAAACTTACTTTTGCAGTATAAAAATCTAAAAAAGCAACATCACCTTGAAGAAATTATTAAAAGCATTAAGTAAAGTAGGTTTTGACAGTTTCCTGTTACTGATAGGCGCCATGATTCTATTAGCTTATTTTTTCCCGATGCCAGGCATGATAAAAGAACCTGTTTCTCTAGAGGAGATTGCCAATGTAGGCGTGTCCTTCATTTTCTTGTTTTATGGCTTACGACTAAGTGTTGAGAAACTAAAAGCCGGACTTGTCAATTGGAGAATGCACATTGTCGTACAGTTGACAACATTTTTATTTTTTCCGCTCCTCGTTTTGGCCTTTCGCCCCTTGTTCATCAATACCGAGTACGAGTTGCTTTGGTTAGGAGTATTTTTTCTAGCCGCTTTGCCGAGTACAGTTTCCTCATCGGTAGTCATGGTTTCTATAGCCAAGGGTAATATTCCCGCAGCCATTTTCAATTCGAGTATCTCTAGTTTGATCGGAGTAGTCGTTACACCGCTCTGGGTTGGACTGTTCATAGCTTCTGCAACAGGCGATTTTGACGTTACTCAAATCTTCATTAAATTAATTATTCAAGTAATATTGCCAGTCATCATTGGTATCAGCCTCAATTCTCGTTTTGGTGCCCTAGCCGAAAAATACAAGAAACAACTGAAACAGTTTGATCAAGCCATCATTCTTACCATCATTTACACCTCTTTTTGCAAGTCATTCTCCGAACATATTTTTGAAGGCTTCACCGCTCTTGAACTTGCCGGACTTGCGGCGGCAATGATGACCTTATTTTTGGTTGTCTTCTTTTGTGTGGGACTGCTCAGTACCTTGTTTGGCTTTTCTATCAAAGACCGTATTACCGTTTTATTTTGCGGATCCAAAAAGTCACTAGTACATGGTACCGTCATGTCAAAAGTGCTCTTTCCGCACAGCACCATAACAGGTATCATATTATTGCCGCTCATGCTGTACCATGCCTTGCAATTGACGGCCGCCAGCATCATCGCACAGAAGATGGCTCGACGAGACGAAGAATAATGTTTTTATGCCTTATGCTATTTTAGTTTTATAAAAAGCACTTAGACGTCATTGAATAGAATATTAGAAGAAGTTTATTGAAATTCGTTTCAGTAAACTTCTTTTTTATTTATGAAAATTTAAAAAAGTACCGTCTGGTGTTTTTCAGTATTTAAAAGAGTAAGACTATCTGCCTTGTTGTCTAAAAATAATGCTCGCAGATTTTACAGATTCAGCTGCTTTTAATAGCAACAGATTTGCCAAAATCTCTTAAATCTGCATGCTGTTTAAATCTTGGTACAAATAACGGATAGCCCTATAAAAGATGATAATACAACCTCAACAAAATCAAAACAATCAATTTTTGGAAAGCTGAAAGGAAACTTATAAATCATAGGTTCAGAAAAAAAGTAGAAACAACTCTTTAAATCGGTCTTTTTATTCTAAAAATATGTAGATTCCTTTAACTACAAAGCATTAAAAAAAGGCAACAAAAAAAGGCAGTGAAAACTGCCTTTTTTATCATGTATATGCATCAAACTTATTGGACAACAGTTGTTACTCACAGAACCAATGTCTTCTTAAAATTGACATGTATCTAAATCAATAGTGAGTAAAAATCATAATCATTTGTATAACTACGATGCCTAATCAATACATTGTGACGAAATACCAAGTTCTTGGCGTATAATCTCTGCTCCTGCGCTTAAAGCACTTAACTTACCGCTAGCTACGCTTCGAGATAATGGAGCCATACCACAATTTGTACTAGGATAAAGGTTTTCGGCATCTACAAACTCTAGCGCTTTACGCAAGGTGTCCGCTATTTCTTCAGGTGTTTCGATAGTATTCGTTGCTACATCAATAGCACCAACCATTACTTTTTTACCGCGTATTAGTTCCATTAAGTTATAAGGTACATGTGAGTTATGACATTCTAATGACACAATATCAATTTTAGATTTTTGAATTTTAGGAAAAATTTCTTCATATTGGCGCCATTCTGATCCCAATGTTTTTTTCCAATCATTATTCGCTTTTATCCCATAGCCGTAACAAATATGGATAGCAGTTTGACATTTTAAACCTTCAATGGCTTTTTCTAGTACTGCCATTCCCCAATCGTTTACCTCATCAAAGAACACGTTAAATGCAGGTTCGTCAAACTGGATAATATCTACTCCTGCATCTTGAAGCTCTCTTGCCTCCTCATTAAGTGCCTTTGCAAATTCCCATGCCAATTTTTCTCGGCTTTTGTAATGGTCATCATATAAAGTATCTACCATTGTCATCGGACCTGGTAATGCCCATTTTATAGGCTTTTTGGTCAGTGTACGTAAAAATTTAGCATCATCTACAAAAACTGCTTTTTGACGTCTAACTTGATCCACAACAATAGGCACACTCGCATCATAACGATCTCGAATTTTTACGATTTTACGATTTTCAAAATCGACACCGCTTAAATGCTCAATAAAAGTTGTTACAAAATGTTGACGGGTTTGCTCACCATCACTAATTATATCAACTCCTGCTAATTGCTGTTCTTGGAACGAAATGCGCAAAGCATCTTGTTTTCCTTCAATTAATTGATCGCCTTCTAATTTCCAAGGGGACCAAAGTTTTTCGGGTGGTGCAAGCCAAGAAGGTTTTGGTAAACTTCCAACAATTGACGTTGGTAATAATTTTTTCATAATAGAATAAATTTAGTATGTTGTATTAATTAGACAGCAAAATTGGCAGACCATTGCTCAAGAATATCTTTGTAAGGCTTAATAAAATGCTCTTCGGCATACTTACCCTGTTCAACAGCAAGTCGGTTGCGCTCTTCGCGATCATAAACCACGCGAGTTAGCGAATAATCTTCGTGTTTAAGACTTGGTTGATAGATTTCACCTGCTACTGAATTTGCATTGTAAATTTCAGGTCGGTAAATCTTTTGGAACGTCTCCATCGTGCTGATTGAGCTGATTAGTCCAAGATCAGTATAATCAGTAAGTAAATCTCCTGCATGATAAAAAGCCATCGGTGCCACACTGTTCGAAGGCATAAAAAAACGAACCTTTAATCCCATTTTAGAGAAATATTCATCAGTTAGAGAATATTGGTCCTGTTGGTACTCAAAACCCAGAACCGGATGCTGATATTCAGTACGAGTATAGGTTTTGTTGCTCGATACACTTAGGCAAATGATCGGTGACTTTTTAAAGTGCTCTTTGTAAGTATCTGAACTCACAAAGCACTTATAAAGTTTACCGTGTAAATCACCAAAATTTTCAGGAACACTAAAGCTAGATTTGTTTTTATTATGCTCTATCAATAAAACACTGAAATCATGATCTCGTACGTAAGAAGAATAATTATTTCCGGCAATACCATCGATATACTGGTTAGTCTTACGGTCAAAAATATTCGTTTTTAAAACTTCAATCATCGGCAGGTTGTTACTACCATTCTTATCATCAATACTCATCGTCACGGTGATGATTTCAAGTTTTACAAGGTACCGATCCCCTTTTGGATTATCCAAATGAGCCAATGCATTGAATCGATTGTTAATCATATTTAAGGCATTACGCAAATTTTGTTGGCGATTTTCTCCTCTAGCCAAATTTGCAAAATTGGTAGTAAGACGGGTTTTACCTGAGGGGTGATAGTTTTCATCTAAACAAGTACTTTTTAGAGCGAACACAAAATCATTCCCCATTGTATTGTAGGTTTCTTCAATATTTTCCCTGTCTTTTATTCTTAAATCTTCCTGTGTAATCGCTTTCATGAGATAAAATATTTAGTATTTTTACCTTGCAAAATTGAAAATAAAAGATGAATTATTCTAGTTTTAAATTAAATTCAGATAATTATTCTTTTTATAATATTTTTAAAAGATTTTTAATCTTCTCACAAAGATACTATACGAAAAAACAGATAATTTAACTTTAGAGAACTTAGGTTTTATCGTGTATTTACCTATAAAAATATGGCAAAAGGTTACGATTCTTTTCATTCTAGTAGTCAACTATTGAAGATCTTACCAGTCAAATTGCTTCCGAAAATCATAGCTTGACTTACTTTGCCGCTTTTATTTGCAAACCTATTTTGACCTTGACGAAATTTATCGTTTGCTTTTAATTCGAAATTGAAATGCCGTTTAAAAGCTTTACCTGTTCTAATTCATGATTCGAAAATTATGTCTTTGGTTTCCCCATTATTAAAATCATAAGCGACAACCACAATCAACTTCTTACCTCAAATGTTATAAGATTTTTTTATGATAATTGTTCCACTCTATTTCTCCGTGAAATCATATTTTTGTAACACCAATCACAGCAAAGTAATAAAATATGGATCAAGACAAATTTATATTCTGTCTCGAAGCAGTAGAAGACGTCGAAATAGAAACAACCACACAAACCCTTGAAAACCTTGAAGAACTGGCATTCAATCAAGGGATAACTAGCATACATAAAACCTGTGACACCATCGAGGGTCTTGAAGAAAGTCTGCAAGCTTTATTATATGATGATCACAACTTTAAGGATTATGAGATTATTTATTTGGTGATGCCCGGCGGTGCCAACAGCATCTGCCTCAACAATTACTACTATAGTTTTGAAGAAATAGCCGAACTGTTCGAGGGAAAATTAAAGGGTAAGATTCTACATTTTGCCAACACCAAACTGGTCGATTTAACCTTAGACGAAGCACAATACTTTTTGGATGTTACTGGCGCAAGCGCTGTGTCTGGATATGGCACGACCAACACGCAATTCTCTAGTCAAACTTTAGATAATGTTTTCTTTAATCTATGTCAAGACGAAGACGACCTAAGAACAATTGTCGAAGACCTACACCACAAACAGTACGCAATGTGTAAGTTGCTGGACTTTAGGCTTTATTATTAAAATTTCGACCAAAACTTATAATAGCGTCGTCTATATTCTTTTCGAAAAATATAAAAATAAGGAGTCAAAATTATAGTTTCATAAAAAAAGCCTCAAAAACAAATTGTTCTTGAGACTCTTACTTTTATATTGTCTTAAAAATTACTTAGCACATCTAAAACCAAGGTGATTGGCACCCGATTTTATTTCGCCATTTCCTCTTGTTCCTACCATGTAACGGCTACAATAGTCGCTTGTACATAAAAATGAACCACCACGGTGTACTCTTTTTAACTCATTATTTCCAGAGGTATCATAAGGAGCTGTTTCTGGACCTTGTGGATTGCGCACCACTTTTCCGTCAGCGCTACTCTCTGCATAATAGGTTTCACTGTACCAATCTTGCGCCCACTCCCATACGTTTCCACCTACATCATACAATCCATATGCATTAGGTTTGTATTGCTTAACTGGTGCAATACCCACAAATCCATCCTCGCCAGAATCGCCTTTCTCTACAGGAAAAGTTCCTTCATAGATATTAGCCTGAAATTTACCATCTACTTTCAAGGTGTTTCCCCATGCATACAAATCTCCTGCATTTCCACCACGAGCAGCAAACTCCCATTCTGCTTCGGTTGGTAAACGTTTTCCAGCCCATTTTGCATAAGCAACGGCATCTTCATAAGCAACATGAACAACAGGGTAATTCCCTTTTCCTTTTAAATCACTTGAAGGACCTAGTGGATGTTTCCAATCTGTACCGCCAACGAAATCCCACCATTGCAAGAAATTATTCAAATCAACCTTTGATGGTGTAGGTTTAAAAATAGCTGACCCAGCGATTAAATACTCTTCTGGAACATTTGGTAAATCGGCCGTAGTTGGTTTTATTTCTGCCACTGTTTTGTAACCCGTAGCTTTTACAAAAGCTGCAAATTGATCGTTTGTAACCTCTGTCTCATCCATATAATACCCATCTACATATACACGGTGTATAGGCGATGCGTCTTTGGTGATTCCTTTAACGCTACACAAACTCTCATCGGATATATCGCTACCCATGGAGAATTCTCCACCAGGAACCCAAACCATTCCTGCAGGAGCGGGCGTAGTAGGTTTATTATTTTTATTTTCAATAGTTGGCAAATACAAAGTTTTACGATCTGCTGTATGATCATCTTCGCAATCTTGCGCTAGTTCTTTTGTGGTTTTATTTGCAACAGTACTGTAACCTGCATAGGCAATGCCTAAAACAGATAGGGTTACAAGCACAATCAGTCCGGTCTTTTTTTGTTGTTGGTTCACAATGCTTTTTTTTTGGTTTATAATTTAATAATGTAGAACAAACAAAGTTCTACTTTTCTACTTTAATATACTATGATTTAGGCAGTTTTTAACATTTTTAACTTACATAATCGTAAAAGAATCATAGCACTTACAATCCCTATTTACGGACTTTTGAGTGCTAGACTTACTTCAGAATTCAGTTTCGAATTCAGTTATCCGTTCCTACTTCTAAACCAATAATTAAGGAATAACTTTAAGTAATTAAAAGTTTAGACTCTGTATTCGGCTGATGGTTTAACCAACTCCTTTTTTAATTCGAAAATAAATCTTCTAACGACTCGCTACTGAATACAATTATTATTTTCGAATGTTAATCCTACGGCAGCCAATTCCATTTAAAATTTTAGTTTTGATATAAAACCAATCGAAATGCACGAATTGTTTTGTATTTTAACCACTCTTCACTATCTTTCGTGTTCAAATATTACAAACCTTAAAACATTGAACCAATGTTAGAAGAACAACATGATAACCTGCAAGATGCAGATGGAAAATTAAGTACTGACTCAACGGAATCAACTACCAACACCAATGAGGCAGATGCTCCTCTGGCAGCTGATGAAAATGTCAATCAAAGCGCGTTGAACGCCATTGACGAGTCAAATGCCGAAGAAGGAGAAGATGCTAGCTTGCGAGATCGTCACGATATTCCGCTACTTGATTATGACACCTTATCAATGGAGGCCTTGGTAGACGAGTTACAGTCACTTATTGCTACCGATAAAATAATGTCGATCAAAGAGCATATTGACGAAATAAAAAAATCGTTTTTAGCAAAATACTACCATTTTATCGAAGAGAAAAAGGAAGAGTTTCATGCCGAAAACCCTGATAGCACCGAAGATTTTCAATATCATTTGCCTTTAAAAACTACATTTGATCACCACTATACTGCTTACAAAAATAAAAAGAACGCTCATTTTAAAAGTTTAGAAACCAACTTAAAATCAAATCTAGAAAATAGACTTGCCATTGTTGAGGAATTAAAAGAGCTTTTGAATCCGCAAGAAAATATCAAAGACACCTTAAAACATTTTAATGAATTAAGAGAACGTTGGAAAACTGCAGGTCCGATCCCGAAGGACAAATACAACCACGTTTGGAACAATTACCACTTTCATGTTGAGAATTTTTACGACATCTTACACCTAGACAGAGAAGCGCGTGATGTAGATTTTAAACACAACTTAGAACAAAAACAAAAAATTATAGAACGTGTTGCTATCTTGGCAGAAGAAGCTGATATCAATAAAGCTTTTAGAGAGTTGCAAGATTTGCACCGTATCTGGAAAGAAGATATTGGTCCTGTATCAAGAGAACATCGTGATGCTATTTGGAACCAGTTTAGCGATTATACCAAACAAATTCACGATAAACGTGAGCAACTTTTTGAGAAACAAAGAGGAAATGAAGTTGAAAACCTCAGCAACAAAAAATTGATCATTGCCGAAATTGAAGTTTTGGGTACTGAAAAAATGAGTTCTCACTCGCAGTGGTTGGTACAAATTGAAAAAGTTGAAGCGCTACGTGCTGCATTTTTCAATGCCGGAAAAGTTCCTGCGGACGTTAACGAAGAAACTTGGGCTGCTTTTAAAACTGCTGTTCGAAATTTTAATGCTTTTAAAAATTCGTTTTATAAAGACATTAAAAAGGATCAAAACGATAATTTGGCCAAGAAAAATGCATTGGTTGCTAAAGCGATTGAATTGCAAGATAGTACTGATTTTGCTGCTACGACACCTATTATGAAGCAAATTCAGAATGAGTGGAAGCAAATTGGTCATGTGCCTAGAAAATATTCTGATAAGATTTGGAAAGAATTTAAAGCGGCTTGCAATCATTATTTCGATCAATTAAAAGAACACAAAAACGAAGAAAACGCAGAAGAAATTGAAGCTTTCGAAAAAAAGAAAGCCTATTTGGAATCGCTAAGAGAATTTGAATTAGTAGGTGATCATAAAACAGATTTGGACGCCATTAAAGCACATATCGAAAACTGGAAAGCTATTGGTCGCGTGCCACAACAGCGCAGACATATTGAAGGGAAATTCAATAAAATTCTAGATGCCTTATTTGACAAATTAAGTTTGAGTAAGAAAGAAGGTGAAATGATGCGTTTTGCAAATCGTTTGGATAATTTATCTGATGCCAACGATACACGTAAAATTGAAAATGAAAAGATTTTTATTATTCGAAAAATAGATGAAGTACAAAACGAAATCTTTCAATTAGAAAATAATATTCAATTTTTTACTAATACCAAAAATGCAAAAAAAGAGAATTCTATCGTACTTGAAGTTCGTAAAAACATTGCAATACACAAAGAAACACTTGATACCTGGAAAGAAAAATTAGAGCAATTGCGTAATTTGAATAACGAATAATTTTTCAAAGGTCAATTTCAAAGGTCAATTTCAAAGGTCAAAGGTCAAAGGTCAAAGGTCAAAGGTCAAAGGTCAATTTCAAAAATTAAATTTTTTGAAATTGATTTTTTTTATTTACCTTTTTTAAAATTGATTTTTGCTTGTTGACTTTTGATTTTTGATTTTTGCTTGTTGATTTTTGCTTGTTGATTTTTGCTTGTTGATTTTTGATTTTTGCTTGTTGCCTTTTGCTTGTTGATTTTTGACTTTTGAATATGACAATTATCATTTTTAGTCTGTAACTACTACCCTATTTTTGACTTTAGAAAAATGAGTTAAAAATGAAAAAGTCCCTTCTACAAAAATATAACGTTCCTGGTCCAAGATACACAAGCTATCCAACTGTGCCCTACTGGGACGAATCGAATTTTGTAATTACTGATTGGATTACAACCTTGCAAAAATCTTTTGTAGAAAGTAATAGCAGTGAAGGCGTGAGCTTATACATTCATTTACCGTTTTGTGAAAGTTTATGCACTTTTTGTGGTTGCAACAAACGAATCACCAAGAACCATCAACTTGAAAGTCCTTATATACTTGCTGTTTTAAAAGAATGGAAAATGTATTGCGATTTACTTTCTGAGCGTCCTTTGATTAAAGAAATTCATTTGGGAGGCGGGACACCTACCTTTTTTTCGATAGAAAACTTAGCACTACTTATCAATGGTCTTTTTGAAACTGCTGATATAGCACAGCAACACGAGTTTAGTTTTGAGGGGCACCCAAACAACACTAGTCGACAACATTTGCAAACCTTGTTTGATTTAGGGTTTAGACGCGTGAGTTTTGGTGTGCAAGACTACAATAAAAAAGTACAGACTGCCATTCATCGCGAGCAGCCTTTTCATAATGTTGCCAAGGTAACGCTATGGGCGAAGGAGATTGGTTATAGCTCAATTGGTCATGACCTAATTTTTGGACTGCCTTTTCAAACTATTGAAAATGTAATTGACACCATTGAAAAAACCAAATCATTGCAGCCTGATCGTCTGGCCTTTTACAGCTATGCGCATGTGCCTTGGATAAAAGGAAATGGCCAACGCGGCTTTAAGGACCAAGATTTACCTCAAGACGAAGAAAAGCGACAATTGTATGAAGTAGGAAAAACACTTTTGGCAAAAAATGGTTATCACGAAATAGGAATGGATCATTTTTCTTTGGAGCAAGACAGCTTATATGATTCTTATACCGACGGCAAACTGCATAGAAATTTTATGGGATACAGTTCGTCAAAAACACAATTGATGATTGGACTTGGTGTATCATCTATTAGTGATAGTTGGTACAGTTTTGCTCAAAATGTAAAAACTATTGAAGAATATTATCAAAAACTTGAGCAGAATGAATTGCCTATTTATCGTGGTCACCTATTATCTACGGAAGATTTGATTGTTCGCAAGCACATACTCAATTTGATGTGTCAATTTAAAACTAGTTGGGAAGAGAAGGAATATTATTTTAACGAAATTCCAGAAATTATTGAACAGCTTGCAGAGATGGAAAAGGATGGTTTAATTGAAATTGGTGATTCAAACTTAACGGTTACCGAAAAAGGAAAACCTTATGTACGTAACATTTGCATGGCCTTCGATCTAAGACTAAAACGAAAAGCACCGCAAACACAGTTGTTCTCGATGACTATATAGCAAAAAAAATGGGAGAGATTAAAAAAATCTCTCCCATTTCAACTCTAACCAAAAAACCAACATATCAATTTTTATATCCTTTCAAGCTAGATTGCCATCCACCATTGAAAGTAACCATTAATTTCTTTATTAATTGTGGATTTTGCATCGCAATATTTGTAGTTTCTGTTGGATCTTTCTCATGATCAAATAACTCTACAAACAAAGGATCTTTTTCGGGAAAACGTCTGTCTTTCCAGACTACCATACGATAACGATCTGTTCGCATAGCATAACCCATTACAAAATCCTCAAAAACTTTACGATCCCATTTGTCTCCCATTTGGTCTTCGATTCTATTTTCTATTTTTTTAATAAGTGGTGCAAAAAACGAATTTCTAAAAGGAGGAGTAAATGGTATTGCAGCCCACTCGCGCATAGCTGGATTGGGGAACAAACTAAAAGCGGCTTCTTGCCATTTTATAGATGGGTTTTTCAAAACGGGCACTAGACTATGACCTTCCAGATGCTCAGGACGCTTAAGCCCTGCTAAATCACTTAAAGTTGGAAAAATATCTACCAATTCAACCAAAGCATCCGATTTTTGTCCTTTTACTTTATCTGTAATTCCTGGTGCAACAATAATAAACGGTACTCGAGTAGCTAGCTCATAATTATTGGCTTTACCCCAATACCCCATTTCTCCAAGGTTAAAGCCATGATCTGACCAAAGTACAATAATGGTGTTATCATATTCACCAGATTCTTTTAAGGCTTCTACCATTTTACCTACTTGTGCATCTACATAACTTACACATGCATAATAACCGTGGCGCAATTTACGTTGAAGCTCTGGAGAGAACGGGTCAGTTTTCGGTACATCTGCATACACTCTTACTTCCATAGATTCTGATAATCCCATGGCAGCCCCATTTGATGGTGGGTTTACTTGCGTTGCAATAGGAATTTTGGTTTCATCGTATAAGTCCCAATATTTTTTTGGTGCTATCCAATCTAAATGCGGTTTATGAAAACCTAATCCTAAGAACCAAGGTTTTTGGTCATTTTTAACTAAGTCTTTTAAGGTTGCAATAGCATTATTGGTATTCTCACCATCTTCGTATGCGTCGTCTGGAACATCAGCACATTCGGTAACGGGACCTTTTGCTAACCAATTATCACGAATCATTTTTTCGCCATACTTGGACTCTAAAGCGATTTTATTTTTTAAGTACATCAATTGACTTTCAGGCAAAGCATATCCTCCACTAACTTCCTCTGATTCTCCGCTAGCTTTTACGCGTACTTGTTTACGACTCCATGAGAGCGCATCATCGGTATATTTTCCGTGAAAAACTTTTCCTGAATATACCGTTTCATAACCATTTTCACGAAAGTGCTGAGGAATAGTTTTGATACTTGGCACGTTCAATCTAAAATCTTGAAACAAATCAATAACATTTATAGTCTCTGGACGCGCACCCGTCATAAGGCTTGCTCGTGAAGGCCCACAGATTGCTTCTTGGCAATAAGCACGATTAAATTGAATTCCTGATTTGGCCAAAGCATCGATATTTGGCGATTTGACTATCTCTGAGCCATAACAGCCTAAGTCTGCACGTAAATCATCTACGGCTATAAAAAGAATATTAGGTTGTTTCTTTTTTTGTGCATGAGCAGTGGTTGAGAATACAGCAGTCGCCAAAAGAAAGCTGATAAAAATGCTATTTTTCATTTAAAGTAAATTTTAATTGATTTTGAATACTATACCAATATCAAACAGGAATATCCTTGAATTTACAAAGTAGTGAAAATTTTGGATAAGTTTATTGCTTCATATTACCACGTATTATTTCATTTTTACCCTATCGAAGTATACTAGTTTTGCTAATAGGTACAAAAACGCGAAGAAAAAGCCCTTAGCCCCGATAGGAGCGGTATCCTTTGTTTTTTTCTTTTAAAAAACAAAGATATAGCGGATAGCGGGACGATATTGGCAGATAGAAAATTGTTTATCTGCTTCGAAAAAAATGATAATTAATGACAATTGGCCTCTGCTTGTACAAACAAGCTCATGTTGGTAGGCGATACATATGGAATCCCGAGACCGAGACCGCGTAGAATAAAAAGGATAGCAATCACTATGGCTACGTAGGGAATTACTTTTTGAATCTTATTGCGAATAGAGATTGTTAAAAACGAATTGATGTAGACAACTGCGCTCATCATAGGTACTGTACCTAGACCAAAAAGTAACATGTAAGCTACTCCAAGACTGGCAGATTGCATGGCTATAGCGCCAAACAAGGCTACATAAACCATTCCGCATGGTAGAAAGCCGTTGAGCAGTCCTATAGTAAATAATGAACTATAGCTTTTGTTTTTGAATTGTTGACCTAGTTTTGATTTTATTGTTGATATAGCTCGAAACACTGGTTTGGAAAAATTGTATTGGGCTAATTTTCGCTCTGGAATTACCACTACCAATATCATGGCAATACCTATAAATATGGATAGCTTTTGTTGAAAGCCAGCAATAAATAATCCTCTACCAAGAACACCAAATAGCAAACCAATGGTAGCATAAGCCGTTAATCGTCCTAGATGATAGGTTAAAATTTGTGTTGTTTTTTTGACAGGATTTTTTCGGTCAACAGGAAGCATCATTGCTATAGGACCGCACATCCCAATGCAATGAAAGCTACTTATTAATCCGAATATAAATGCTGTATAAATCATTTTTCAAAAATCAAATATCAATCTCAAAAGTCAAAAGTCAAATGTCAATTTCAAAAAAAAAAAAGCAAATTCAACGTTTTGTACATCTACTCCAACAAATCAAAAATCTAATTCAAAAGTCAAATGTCAATTTCAAAAGTCAAAAATCAAATTCAACGTTTTGTAAATCTACTCCAATAAATCAAAAATATAATTCAAAAGTCAAATGTCAATTTCAAAAGTCAAAAATCAAATTCAACGTCTTATACATCCACTCCAACAAATCAAAAATCTAATTCAAAAGTCAAAAGTCAGTTTCAAAAAGCAAAAATAAAATTCAACGTTTTGTACATCTACTCCAACATATCAAAAATCAGAAATCGTTAATCAACAATCGTTAATCCAAAACTCTTAACTAATAACTTCTTTTACAAATACAAGGTTTCTTTAGACATATACGACTTGCCATCATATTGCCATTCCATAGTAATGTCCCAGCGACCGTCTACCAAATTTAATTTAGGTATGAGTAAAGTTGGATTAGAATCTGAAAACGAAATGGGAATTTCGAAGTCAAATTTCTTGTTAGACGGTCTGTAGAGAGACACTTTTCCTTTTATTTTTGTAGCTTCATATTCTGCTGGAAAAGCAACCAACACTCCTTTCTCAGTAGTGGTAAAAGTTGGTTTATGAGCTAAATTTTGGGCGCTTTGAAGTTGGTTTATTTCGGTTTGATATTTGGAATCATGTTTGTAATACTCTTCGACTACCAATTCGTTATCGTATTTAGAATTAGATTGTACTTTGATTACAAAATACAAGATAAAACTCATGAACAAGGCAATGGCAATTACAATACCGGTTCCCCAGTTGATGCGCATCCCCCTAGCCTCCGAAGTGGGAACTCTCTCTGTTGTCGTTGTATTGTCTTTTTTCATTGTCTTTTAAATTTAATAATTTTACTTGTAACCAATCTCCATTTTTCTCCTTAGCATTTTACAGTCGTAGGACTCCTCTATATATTCCCCCTTCGGGGACTAGGGGGATTAATCAAAACTCCTCGGACTTAAAAAGTTAGTCGTTGTAGATTCGATTTTACGTTTTCCTTCATAAACTTCGATCTGAAGTTTAGTTTTATCACTTTCAAGTAAAAACTGATTAATTTCTATAAATAAGGTTCCGCTACTCATACCTTGTTTTGGCACTTCAAAAGCACTTTTACCTACTACGTTTAGCTTACCCTTGATTCCAACTAATTCAAAATGAATATTTTTGAAGTCATTATTGGTTTTATTAATAATTTTAAACGTATAAATGTTACTGATATTTTCCCCTTTATGTTGAAATAACTGCCCTGGAAGTCTTAAAACAGTAGCTTCAACATCATTACGAAGAAACAATAGTCCCACTAAAACCCCTATCAAGATTCCGAGGATAGCAGTGTATCCCTTCATTCTTGCTGTAAATTTAAATGGTTCCTTTTTTTCGATCTCATCTTCAGATGCATATCGAATTAAGCCTTTTGGCAATCCTACGCTATCCATAATAGTATCGCACTCATCAATACAAGCAGTACAGTTAACACATTCTAGTTGAGTACCGTTTCTAATATCGATTCCGGTTGGGCACACATTCACGCATTGTTTGCAATCAATGCAGTCTCCTTTTCCTGTTTCTTCTCTATTTTCCTGCTTATTAAATTTGGCTCTACCAGCCTCTTTTTCACCACGTACAAAATCGTACGCAACATTGATAGATTTATTATCTAATAACACACCTTGTAAACGACCATAAGGACATGCTATAATACAAACTTGTTCTCTAAACCAAACGAAAATAAAATAAAATACACCTGTAAAAATTGATAATGATATCAAAGTACTAACGTGCACCATTGGACCATCTTCAATCATTTGAAACAATTCATCGCTACCTATAATATAGGCCAAAAATACATTGGCAATGGCAAACGAAATAATTAGAAATATAGTCCACTTGAGGCCTTTTTTTCTGATTTTTTCGGCATTCCAATCTTGTTTTTGAAGTCGAATTTGAGCTCCTCTGTCACCTTCAATCCAATATTCGATGCGTCTGAAAACCATTTCGAGAAAAATAGTTTGTGGACAGACCCAACCACAAAATATACGACCGAAAATAACCGTAAACAAAATTACAAATACCACTCCGACAATCATAAACAATACGAATATGTAAAAATCTTGTGGCCAAAAAGGATATCCAAAAATATTAAAACGACGTTCTAAAACATTGAACATCATAAACTGATTGCCGTTGATTTTGATAAATGGATTGGCAACTAGAATTAGTAACAAAAAATAGCTAACCCATTTACGGTAATCGTAAAACTTACCCGACGGCTTTTTAGGAAAAATAAATTTTCTTTTTCCGTCGTCATCAATAGTTCCGATGGTATCTCTAAATGCTTCGTTGGGTAAGTTTGACATGGTTTATGGTCTTTATTTCAATATTATTTTGCTGCTGGTGCAGCTGCTGCAGCATCTTCAACCCAAATTTCTCCGTCTGGAGCTTTTGGATCAACAGGATTACTACCTCTAAGCGAAAGAACGTAACTTGCAACTTTCTGCATTTCTTTTGGTTTTAAGGTACCTTTCCAAGATATCATCCCTTTACCATCTCTACCACCATTTACAAGTGTGTGAAAGATATTTTTTATTCCGCCACCTAGAATCCAGTGATCATCGGTTAAGTTAGGTCCGATTTGTCCTCCTGCATCTGCTCTATGGCAAGCCGCACAGTTGGTTGTAAAAATAGTTTTACCTATCGCTAAATCTGCTGGATCTGTCAATAAGGTTACTGTCTTTTCGTCCATCATATCAGGTGCAGTTTTCATGTACTCTGCAACATCAATTTTGGCTTGAGCCAGCTCCTTCTGCAATTCCATTTCTTGATTATCGCCTCCCATTACTTCAAATCGAACAAAGTATACTACTGCAAAAACAATACAAGCATAAAACAAATACACCCACCACGGTGGTAAATTGTTATCCAATTCATGAATACCATCATAATCATGGTCCAAAATAATGGCATCTTCATTTTCAATTGACTCTGTACGGGTCAATTTTTGCATTAAATTTTTATACCATTCTTTTTCTGTGTATGGTAATTCAACTTCTGTAAGTAATTTTGCTTTCTCTTCCTCACTAAGCAAGTTGTAAGTTATATTATCAATTGCTTTTACTGTGATTTCTATAGCTATTAAAAGAAACAAAAACACAAATAAAAACACCGATACCATTGGATATTTAATAAACGCTGGACGATCACCAGAGTCTATAAAAAATTCCATTGCACCAAAAATCAAAAAGAAAATGATTAGTACTCTTAGATAATTAGGAATTATTTTTTTCATTAGATTTAATTTTTGAAATTATATTTTTACGTTATCCTCTAAAGGAATTTGACTCAGCTCCTCAATCTTTTCCTTTTTGTACGAGACTACCCAAACAGCTAGACCCACAAAGAACAAAAAGAAAATTAGAAGGGATAGAATAGGGTAAATTGAAACCCCTTCTATCGTTTCCATATTGTGTTTGATTTGTTCGAACATATCTATTTTTTTTAAGTTTCGAAGACCCTAAGTTTAAGAGATTCTAAGTTTGTTCGATAAGTTATTTTTACTTAGCGACTTAGAATCTCAAAACTTAGAAACTCTCTATTTTTTTACTTTGATATCTGTTCCTAATCTTTGGATATAAGCAATAAGCGCTACAATCTCTCTCTCATTCATTGGAACAAATTTTTCACCTTTAGCTGCTGCTTTCTTTCTACTTTCTTCATAACTCTTAACGAAATCTGGATCATTCTTCAAGTTATTTTCGATTGTGATAGCTTGCGCTCTTAAATTTTTAAGACCATTTGCAACCTCAGCATCTGTATATGGTACCCCAAGAGTTACCATGGCTTCCATTTTCTTTTGTGTAAGTGAAATATCCATTGGTTTATTATCAAACAACCATTTGTATCCTGGCATAATAGAACCTGCAGATATACTTTGTGGACTCCAGAAGTGGTTGAAATGCCAGTTATCATTGTACTTACCTCCTACTCTCATCAAATCTGGACCTGTACGTTTTGAACCCCATAAAAATGGGTGATCATACACATATTCTCCCGCTTTTGACTGTGGCCCGTAGCGCTCTACCTCTGAACGGAATGGACGTACCGACTGTGAGTGACAACCCACACAACCTTCACGGATGTATAAATCACGTCCTTCTAGTTCTAGTGGTGAATATGGTTTAACACTTGATATGGTTGGAATATTAGATTTCACCATCAATGTTGGTACAATTTGAATAACACCTCCAATTAAAATGGCAACAGTAGCAAGAATTGTTAACTGAATAGGTTTTCTTTCTAACCATGGGTGGAATTTTTCACCTTTAACTCTTCCTTTGCTAATTTTAACTAAGGCTGGAGCTTCTGCCAATTCATCTTCAATTTCTTCACCATTTTTAACCGTCATGGCAATGTTATACACTAAAACAAGCATTCCGATCAAGTAAAGGGATCCTCCAATAGCACGCATGATATACATGGGCATAATTTGGGTTACTGTTTCTAAGAAGTTACCATAAGTTAAAGTTCCATCAGGATTAAATTGTTTCCACATAGATGCTTGCAAGAAACCTGCAACATACATTGGAAGACAGTATAAAATAATACCTAAGGTTCCAATCCAGAAATGGAAATTGGCTAGTTTCAAAGAATATAATTTTGATTTCGTCATTCTTGGTATCAACCAATAAATCATACCAAAAGTCATAAATCCGTTCCATGCTAATGTACCTACATGTACGTGTGCAATAATCCAGTCGGTAAAGTGCGCAATAGCATTTACATTTTTAAGTGATAACATTGGCCCTTCAAAAGTCGCCATACCATAACCGGTAATCGCCACCACCATAAATTTTAATACAGGGTCTACACGTACCTTATCCCAAGCACCACGCAAGGTTAACAATCCATTAATCATACCTCCCCAAGATGGAGCAATTAACATAATTGAGAAAACAACACCTAAATTCTGAGCCCAGTTTGGCAAAGCAGAATACAATAAATGGTGTGGCCCTGCCCAGATATAAATAAAAATCAAAGACCAAAAGTGTACAATTGAAAGTCTATAAGAATACACTGGACGGTTAGCCGCCTTAGGAACGTAGTAATACATTAAACCTAAAAATGGAGTAGTCAAGAAAAAGGCAACTGCATTGTGACCGTACCACCATTGTACCAAAGCATCCTGAACACCTGCATATACAGAATAACTTTTCCAAGCAGATACTGGTAACTCTAGATTATTAAAAATATGTAGTACTGCAATAGTTACAAAAGTTGCCAAGTAAAACCAAATCGCAACATATAAGTGACGCTCTCTCCTTTTGATCATGGTACCAATCATGTTAATACCCATCACTACCCAAATAATGGTAATAGCAATATCAATTGGCCATTCTAGTTCGGCATACTCTTTTGAACTGCTATATCCAAGTGGCAGTGTGATTGCCGCAGCTACAATTATTGCTTGCCATCCCCAGAAATGAAGATTACTTAAAAAATCGCTATACATTCTGGCTTTTAGTAAACGCTGCATAGAATAATACATTCCTGCAAAAAAAGCGTTTCCTACAAAGGCAAAAATAACCGCATTTGTATGTAAAGGTCTCAATCTACCATAACTCAACCATGCAATACCATCGGTCAAGTTTGGGAAAAGATAAAAGAAGGCTACCAAAAGCCCTACCGACATTCCAACTACACCAAAAATGATAGTGGCATAGATGAATTTCTTTACAATTTTGTTATCGTAATAAAATTGTTGCATTTCCATAATTAATTTTGTTTTTCTTCTGTTATTTGTTTTGGGTTTGGATTTTCAACTTTTAGCTCATCGTCAAAAAGCATTCTGACAGATGGCGTGTAGTCATCATCATACTGACCAGTTTTTACCGCTCTGATAAAAGCAATAAAGAAACCAATCGCAATAATGATGCTGATGGGAATTAATAAATAAATGACACTCATACCTTAAATTTGTGTTAACAAAATTATGCTTTGTACTTGGGCTAAACCATGACATTTATCATGATTTGAAAAAAGAAGTACTATTTTATTGTTTTAATATGTTTCAATTCGTGAAATAGTCATAAAGCACTATTTGACTACTTTTCGACCGTAATAATTACTCATTATAGTAACAAAGCTAACAATAGTTATTGTGCTTAATGGCATCAATATAGCGGCTACTAAGGGTAGCAAATTACCCGTAATAGCAAATGATAGTCCTACTATATTATAGAGTAATGACAAACCGAAACTCATTTTGATTACTAACATTGATTTTTTTGCCAGTTGTAAAAAGTAATTTAGTTTTTCAAACTCATTAGCTTCGAGTATTCCGTCGCAAGCGGGTGAAAAAACGTTAACGTTCTCAGAAATTGAGATTCCGATATTACTTTGCGCCAGTGCTCCAGCATCATTAAGACCATCTCCTACCATCATCACGTTTTTACCCGATTCTTGTAATCGCTTAATGAATTCAAGTTTTTCGTCTGGCTTTTGATTGAATACCAATTCGGTACCTCTTGGCAAAATAGTTTCCAAGGTTGCTCTTTCACCTTCATTATCACCTGAGAGTACTTTCAATTCGTATTTTTTACTTAAATCTTGAAACAAATGCTCTAAGCCATCTCTGTATTGATTTTTAAACTCATAGGCTCCTAAATAGTGCCCATCAATTTTAATATGTACCGATGTGTTTTTGATTTCGGTAGAATCCTGACTTTCGAGCCCACAAAAAGAGGCCGATCCTAATTGAACTACAATTCCGTCAATGGTAGCCTGAATGCCTTTACCTGTTATTTCGACAAAATCATCCAATTTTACAGATTGAGTTTCAGGTAGAAAATCATATAGCATTCGACTTAAGGGATGATTAGATGCACGCAAACTATTTTTCACAAATGCCAATTGATGGTGCACTAACGTTTTTCCTTTATATTCAATGGCCGCTTTTTTATTGGTAGTAATTGTTCCTGTTTTATCAAAAACTATGGTATCCACCGCTGCTAATTGTTCGATTACCAAAGCATTTTTGAGATAGAACTTTTGTTTTCCCACAATACGTAGTATATTCCCAAGTGTGAAAGGAGCTGTCAATGCCAGTGCACATGGGCAAGCCACGATTAAAATGGCTGTAAATACATTGAAAGCCGTTTTGGTATCGATAAAAAGCCAAAAAGCAAAAGAGACAAAAGCAATCACTAATAATATTGGGGTAAAATAACGGCTTACAGTATCGGTGATACTTTTGTGTTTTTGATCGACCGTTTTTTGGAAAATATCATTGCTCCACAATTGGGTTAAATAACTTTGTGAAACCGAATGTAAGACCTGCATTTCGATTACTTTTCCCATCTGTTTACCTCCTGCGAAGATTTTATCACCCGATTTCTTGGTCACAGGATCTGCCTCGCCTGTTACAAAACTATAATCAATTGAGGCTGTTTCACTCATTAAAATTCCGTCTACCGGAATCAATTCTTGATTTCGAATTAACAGTCTATCACCTTTTTCTATTTCGTAAACAGGAATACTTTCTTCTTTATTTCCGTCCATCAAGCGGGTGATTGCAATTGGAAAATAAGATTTAAAATCACGCTCAAAGTTCAAAAAATTATAGGTCTTCATCTGAAATGATTTCCCCAAAAGCATAAAAAAGATCAATCCTGTTAAGCTGTCAAAAAAGCCAGAACCGTAATTGAAAGTGATATCTACCAAACTACGCACAAACATGACAATGATTCCTAATGCAATAGGCACATCAATATTCAGTAAACCTGATTTGATACTTTTGAAAGCAGAAACATAATAGCCACTCGCAGAATACAAGAAAGCAGGAAGAGACAATATTAAAATTAATCCCCTAAAAAAAGGTTTGTATGTATCCAGCCAATATTCGCCAACTTCAAAATATTCAGGAAAAGAAAGCAGCATTATATTTCCAAAGCAGAAAAAAGCTACTCCCAGTTTGTACGTTAAAGAACGGTCCACATTTTTGGATCCTGTTTCATAATTCTCTAAGGTGATATAAGGCTCATAACCAATTCTACTCAATAAAAGTACAATTGATTTTAAACTCACAGCCGTTTGATCATAGACAATACGAACTTTTTTTTGACTAAAATTTACTTGAGAAGTACTGATACCAGACTCTAATTTTTGTAAGTTTTCTAAAATCCAAATACAAGAACTACAATGAATATGCGGAATACTTAGCGAAACGATCGCTGTTTTTTCTTCCTCAAATTCTAATAGTTTGGCGACAATTTGGTCATTATCCAAAAAATCGTACTTGCCTTGAATATCCAAAGGGGTTGCTCCAGGGGAATTTTCAAAATCATAATAGCAGGTCATATCATTGACCGAAAATATTTCGTAAACGGTTTTGCAACCATTACAACAAAAACTTTTCTCGTCAAAAACAATCTCTTCTGCTTCTACAATATCTAACCCACAATGGAAACATTTTGATGCATCCATAATTTACTCATTTACCTGAGGCAAAGTTCTGTAATGATTACACCATAAAGTATGATATATGTCATAGAAAATAGTATTTTTGTTAAATCACTAAACAAAAATATATTATGGGTAAATGCGACCAATGTATCGTAAGACAATATACCTCCATGAAAGCTTTGAATAAAGACGAAGTAATTAAACTTGCCAATTGCAAAACATCCTACACGGTAAAAAAAGGAGATATTATTTTTAGCGAAGGCGATCCTATGAATGGGGTTTTCTGTATAAAAGATGGCGTTTGCAAGTTGTCGAAACTCACCTCAAGCGGAAAAGATCAGATTGTAAAAATTAGCAAACGAGGCGAATTATTAGGACAGCGCTCCATGATTAGTGATGAGTCGGCTAACTTAAGCGCAATTGCACTTGAAGACATGGAGATCTGTTTTATTCCTAAAACTGAAATTCTTGGTTTCTTTGATGATAACAATCAGTTTTCTATGAATATGATGAAATCTGTGTGTGGTGACTTGAAAACGTCAGATGATCATATTATCTCTATGGCTCAAAAAAATGTAAAATCAAGACTAGCAGAAACATTATTGTATTTGGAAACTAATTTTGGTAATAATCCAGACGGATCTTTACACATTCAACTGACTAGAGAAGAACTTTCGGGCATGATTGGTACCGCTACAGAAAGCTGTATTCGATTATTATCTGAATTTAAAAAACTAGGATACATCGAATTAGACGGTAAAAAAACCACAATAAAAGATCATTCTAGCCTAAAAAAAATGGCTGAATAATCTACATAAAGATCATTCAACCATTCTATTTTAAACTATTTTATTTCGAATACTAAAATTCAAGCCATATTCGTAACAGTAGCTTTGGCAACTAACTTATAGGGATATATATATCTTTATATTTTTCGAACTTTTACAAAAGATAAAAAGTTCAAAATTCTAATGACTTATCCAATTTAAAAAAAATCACAACTAGGCCACTGCCAATTCTGGAATCATTATCGCTTCAATTTCTTGTTTATAAAACGCTAACTGTCCTTTTGTATTTTCATTATTTTCGGGCAAAACAGCAGCATTAGCAAACATATCATTGTAATATTGGATGCCGCTTAATAAGTTATCTCTAAATGTCTTCCATTTTTTAATTTGCCCCGCTGCAATCGTCTCAGAAAAATTGGCGATTTCGTTTCTCAAATAATCCACGTACATCTTTAATTCGTTTACAAATAAATTTGGACGATTAGGAACTGTCAAAATTGAGGTTGTGCCGTAAATATGCTCTACCATATCCAATAATGAAACCTCGTGGTCAAAGTAAGCCAAATTTGGTCCAGGACACACCACAACACCTTGTTTTTGTCCTTTGATTGCAATATCGTTCTCTAGGTACGAAGCATTGGCAAGGCCAACACACAAGCACGATTTGTCTGTAATTACATTTTTACGTTTTGAATATGCCTCTGGTGAAAAGCTGTCTTTTTGTGTCGCTAATTCCTCCAATTTCAAGTCTTGGTATTTTTTGGACGCAGAGCACATCCCTTTTGCGCCGTACTCCTTGCTCAAAGCCAAAAACTTCTTAGGGCAGGAGCTTCCTGGTACTTCATCGTCAATACGCTTTTGTTTAAAAGCTTCATTTGTTGTTCCTTTCACAGCATTAAACGGAATCCCAAGTGGCGAAATAGCGCTCAAATAAAAGTCTTCTTCTTTCGCTTTCGCTAATAATTTTCGGGTTTCAGGATCTACAGAAGTAGCTTCTGGAACCAACAAAAACGGAGAACCCCAACCAATCGAATCCAATTGATAATGCTCTAATAAAAAATCATGTTCCTGCGCCGTACCTACACCACCTTGAGCTGTAATAATCAGTTCCAATGGTTGTTCAGGAATGTGTTTCCCCTTTATGGTCAAAGCTTTCACCATCAAATCGTGTGCAGACTGAATTAGTTGATCTTTCTTTTCTTTAAATTCTTCCAAGATTGGTCCAAGCAATAAACCTTCAGTAGCAAAAGCATGTCCTCCACAATTCAGTCCTGATTCAATGCGGTATTCTGATACCCAAAGTCCTTTTTTTGCTAAGAAATTCCCTTGTATCATCGCTGATCTAAAGTCACTAACCTTCAAGATAATTTTCTTCTCCAATTGGTCTTCTGTATTTGGAAAAAAGCAGTCAAAATTCTCAAAATAACTGTACAATCTCGGATTCATTCCCGCTGACAAAACCACCGAAGATCTCAAATTACTATTTGCAAATCCGCGCAAAGAAGCATGTGCATCATTAAATTCAATTGGCAATTGCTGGTCTTTGTCAAAATTATCTTTGTCTACCTTGGTCATGATATTCACATCAATCGCACCCGGACTCAAATGGCTATCAAGGTAATTCAAAATGGCCTCTTTACCTTCTTCCATGCGATTTTGCAAGCCTTTCTTCAAATCAGAAGTTTGAGGTAGCATTGCCAAATAGTTGGTTAAAACCGTTTTACTGGCAGCCAATTCTTCTTTAAAGTCGTTGAATTTTTGTTTGACAACCGTGTCCATCAAATTCAGATAAGCCGTTACACGTTCAGCACGATAATCATGCATTTTTTGTGTAATTTCTTGGTACTTAAAATTAAATTTTTGACTGTAATAGCGGTTCATTTTTTCGATCAAATCATCATCTACAATCGAAACCACTGACGAAATTCCGTAATGCGCCACGCGAATCGGGCTATCAATCGTGTAACCCAAACCCATAACGGGAATGTGAAAACTGTGGGGAGAATTAGTTTTTATCATTTGTTCTGTATTTATATTATTGATTAAAGCAGGACAAAATTCGATAAAGAACTCCATACAAAATATGATAAATATCAGGCAACAAAACCTAAGAGCAGTATTTGTAACAGCACGATTCCATATCCAAATCAAATAGCTCTTCTGCCCTCGAAGTTTTGGGACGCTTTAACTATTTGTTCTAGAACGATCCTACTTCCTCTAACAAGGTAACAGTGATATAGGGAGGATAGCACTTAAAGAAGGACTAAGTAAATTTATACTATTTTGAAAAATCATTCTCTAAAAATAATTTTCGATTTACACTTGATAGGTATACCAACTCAAAATAAACCTAAAAAAACAGCCTCGAAATTTATATTCCGGGGCTATTTCTTTTTTAAAATAATAAGATACCTATATCTTTTTTAGACTTTTTCAATTTCTTTTGATAAACTTCTTTGTATAATGGTTTTTCTACCATTTTGTCTAGTCGGTACATTTGCCAAAGCAGCTTTTCTCGAACTTCATCCCAATCTTTTATTTGTTTGTACGGAAAAGAACTTACCGACATATTAAGAAACGGAATCAAAAAATCAATTGCTTTTTGAATGCTTCTTCCATCTTGCGATTTAGCTTGTAGCAAATCAATTCCCATCACTTTTCCGATTTTGGTCATGTCCAAAAAGTGTGTTAGGTTAAAGGTAGAATACCCCAAAGCGGTCGTTCTCTCTAACTCTAATGGCTGTGAGCCATCGGGCTGAATTTGACTAAACAATCTATTTTGCGGAAAATCTGAGACTATTTTTCTTGTTAGATCTTCGTTGCCTATAAATAGTGCGTAACGGGCTAGCTGAACATCAAATGCTGTACCGTGATTGTTTTTTGCTTCTTGCTCTTCTTTAGCCACAGGCGCTGTTAGCAACCAATTGACATAAGCTGTAAACCATTGTTTAACGGCTTCTTGGTCATTAATCAAAAATGACTTAGACTTTTTGAGTAATTCAACACCGTCTAGCATTTCTAGAAAAGAATAAGTATCTAAGACACCTTCTCCTCTACCCAAACCGTTTCTGATTCCCGGAATCGTTTGACCGTAATTCATATTTGGATTCATTCTGGTATCGGGATTCACAAACCAAATTTTTAGATTATCAACTGCTTTTTGAGCGTACTTTTCGTTCCCCGTTACGTAATAAGCAAGGGAAAGAGTTTCGATACTCTTGGCGAAAGCTCCCAACGGATACCGATCTAATTTTTCGATCTCAGGATTAGACACTCCATCTTTACGGATGTATGGCAAGCCATCAGCTTTGATTGGATCTGGCCACCAATAGCGTCCCATGCTCATATAATCGTGCTTATCACCACTCGATGGCGTCATTTCTTTGTCCACAACCGTCGTCAATTGCTGCGTAAGTTTCTTGTCTGCATCACGAATCAACATTGCTATTTCTGGCTCTTTATTGGCTTTGGCAGTATCCAAACTTTTCATATTCCACACAGCTACTTGCGCCTGCATACCGGTACATGCTACAAATGTGAGCATAATTACTATTTTTTTCATACACTTTATATAAGGTTACTTTTTGGTAGTTAATTGATTGGTAAACCAATTAGTATTCTCAAAAATAGGTGTAATTTGGGCAGAAAAAAAATAATTAACATAGTTTTCGGCCCGTAGCTTCCGTACATGTAATTTTCGGCAAAACCCTATATCTTCAAAAAATTTAGCTCGTTCCCTTTTATGGCAAAAAGGTTTGTATCTTTGTGTGAATCAAAATAATCAATTTTAAAACTATGGATGCAATCAGACAGTTTATAGATGTTAAAGGCAAATCCTTTCAGGTTAATTTACCCGAAGGTTTTACTGCTACAAGAGTTGAAGTTATTATTTTGCCATCAGAACTCAGTAATGAGAA
The DNA here is from genome assembly GCF_003076455.1 of Flavobacterium faecale. Lineage (NCBI taxonomy): Bacteria > Pseudomonadati > Bacteroidota > Flavobacteriia > Flavobacteriales > Flavobacteriaceae > Flavobacterium > Flavobacterium faecale. The sequence goes on along the minus strand of NZ_CP020918.1, from coordinate 2,451,898 downwards.
TGAAATTCCAAATTGGCAAATGGATTTAGTTTCAGAACGAATTGAAGCCATTAAACAAAATCCTGATTTAGTTTTGGAAGAAGATCAATTTTGGAATGATTTAGAAAATGAGGGCTAAAGTTAAATTTGCATTGCATGTAAAACAAGACATCAAGCAGGCTACAACATGGTACAATCAAGCTCAGAAAGGTTTAGGAACTAGATTTTTTAAAAATATAAAAGAAGAAATCAATTTCATCGCCAACCAACCAGAATGCTTTCAAATACGATATGAAACTATTCATGTAGCAGTTATCAAAATTTTCCCGTATACAATTCATTATCAATTTCTAAAATCTGAGAACACCATTATCATTTTAGGTGTTTTTCATACCTCAATACACCCTGAAAAATGGACTAAAAGACTATAATTTTGTTTTAAAAACTGTTCATTTCTTATGTGATTTGTATCAATTTATCTAGTAATGTTATTTAAGTTAACACCAATGATCTTTCTAAATAATCCTATTGTCAATTCGTTCGAGGGCCAGACCATTAAATTATATTTTGTCTGTTCTGATTCCATCAAAATTGTATTTTAATTTGGCATCATTCGATGCTATCATTTCTTTGTCTACAACCGTCGTGAGTTGCTGCGTAAGTTTCTTGTCTGCATCACGAATCAACATTGTTAATTCTGGCTCTTTATTGGCTTTGGCAGCAAAAAAATAATTAACATAGTTTTCAACCCGTAGCATCCGTGCATGTAATGTGCGGCCAAACTCTATCTCTTCGAAAAATTTAGCTCATTCTCTTTTATGGCAAAAAGGTTTGTATCTTTGTGTGAATCATTAATTAACTCTTATACTTAGAAATTTTACTTTTCACTAAATATAAAGTTGCCTTAAATAGAAGTCTAATGAATACACAGCAATTACAAAAAGATAAATTAAACATTATCAATTGGATCAGTCAATTGGAAGATGTGTCCGTAGTTGAAAAGGTTAAAGCTTTGATGGGTTCATCTGTCAAAAAATATACTTTAACCACAGAACAGCAAAAGATTTTGGACAAACAATTAGGTCTTGACCCTACTTTATATACCGATGCAGACAAGATTTATAGTGATCTAAAAGCTAAACATGAATTATAAAATTGTAGTTTCTCCGATAGCAAAACAAAATATCGAGGACGCCGTGGATTATTATGTAAAACAAGTTAGTACAAAAGTAGCCTTAGAATTCTTGAAGGATTATCGAAAGACATACAAAGCTTTACAAAAAAATCCTTTTTATCAATTTCATGATACTAATTACAGATTTATACCTTTCAAAAAATTTAAATATATCGCTTTTTTCATAGTTGACGAAAAGAATAAAACGGTATTCATAAATGCCATTTTTAACACGTATCAAGATCCTGAAAAGCAACCTAGAATTTAGTATTACACAAAAATTACTCCCTTTTCATTTCGATATGTGGAATCCCATCTTCCAAATACATCTCGGTTGATTGAACAAAACCATGGCTCTCATAAAATTTCTTTAAGTAGAGTTGTGCTCCAATCGTTATATTCGTTTCTCCATAATGCTCTTTGATTCCGGCAATGGATTCTCGCATTAAATCGTGTCCCCATTTTTTGTCGCGGTAGGCTTGCGCAACAACCACGCGCCCGATCGAGGCGTACTCATAGGAGATTCCGGGTTTGAACAAGCGCGTGCAAGCCACTATTTTCCCATCATAGGTTCCAATTAAATGCAATCCTTTTTTGTCTTTTCCATCAAGGTCCAAGTAGACACAGTTTTGCTCCACTACAAATACTTCAGAACGCAATTGCAGCATGTCATAAAGTTCGTTTACGGTTAATGCTTCAAACGGTTTTATTAGCCAAACTATGTTCATGTTGTTTTTAGTTTTTGTATTATTAAGAATGTCAAAAATACCTTTTTTAGCATTAAGGTTCAAATCATTTTCGCCATAGATTTTGAGAAATAGCTGGTGAGGTTTAACCGCAAAGTTCGCAAAGGTTGATTTTACTCTTTCTATAAAACGCTAGGAACGCAAAGCTTTGCGAACTTTGCGTAGTACTTTGCGTCCTTTGCGGTTATTTACCCTTTCAATAAAATCGCTAGGAACGCAAAGCTTTGCAAACTTTGCGTAGTATTTTGCGGTCTTTGCGGTTAAAAACATTTTACTATATCTTCCAAAAAAGAAACCATCTTCCTCCCTTAGCCCCGATTGAAGTGGAAATCCTTGTGGCGGCTGGCATTTATGCCGCCACAAGATTGGAGCGGAAAGCGGGAACAATGTCTCCTAAAAAAGCCAAATCATTCGCTCCTAATCTTTAAAATAAGCACAAAAAAATAGGCTGTCCTTGTGAGACAGCCTATTTTGGTATAATATGATTTGAGATTATTTACTCAAGTACATTTTTCTTCTAGAGTACAATTCGTAGAACTGGTCGTCTTTTAGGTCATCAATAAACAAGATGCTTTCTCCTGTTGATTTCATCTCTGGTCCTAGTGCTTTGTTTACATTCGGGAACTTGCTGAAAGAGAAAACCGGTTGCTTGATTGCGAATCCTTTTAATTGTGGGTTGAAAGTAAAATCGGTTACTTTATTGTGACCCAACATTACTTTGGTAGCGTAGTTCACATAAGGCTCACCGTACGCTTTTGCAATAAACGGAACCGTACGAGATGCTCTTGGGTTGGCTTCGATGATGTAAACTGTTTCATCTTTTATTGCAAACTGAATGTTGATTAAACCAACAGTCTTTAATCCCAAAGCGATTTTCTTAGTATGGTCTTTAATTTGTTGCATTACAAACTCTCCTAGATTAAAAGGAGGCAAAGTAGCGTTACTGTCTCCAGAGTGCACTCCACAAGGCTCGATATGCTCCATGATTCCGATGATGTATACGTTTTCACCGTCGCAAATTGCATCTGCTTCTGCTTCGATCGCACCATCAAGATAATGGTCTAACAGTAATTTATTTCCAGGAATCGTTTTAAGCAAGTTCACAACGTGCTCTTCCAATTCTTGTTTGTTGATTACAATTTTCATTCCTTGACCACCCAAAACATAAGAAGGACGAATCAATAATGGAAAGTCTAAAGTATCTGCCAAAGCCGAAGCTTCGTCAGCAGTTTCTGCGATTCCAAATTGTGGGAACGGAATGTCTAACTCGGTTAACAAGTCAGAGAAACGTCCTCTATCTTCGGCTAAATCCAAAGCATCAAAACTAGTTCCAATGATTTTTACGCCGTATTTAGATAGTTTTTCAGCCAATTTAAGAGCCGTTTGACCACCTAACTGCACGATTACACCTTCTGGTTTTTCGTGTTGGATGATGTCGTATATATGCTCCCAATAAACAGGTTCGAAATACAATTTGTCTGCTGTATCAAAATCAGTCGAAACCGTTTCTGGGTTACAGTTGATCATGATTGTTTCGTATCCACATTCTTTGGCAGCCAAAACTCCGTGTACACAAGAGTAATCAAATTCGATTCCTTGCCCAATTCTGTTTGGTCCAGAACCAAGTACTACGATTTTCTTTTTGTCTGTAACAATGCTTTCGTTGTCTACATAACGGGTACCATCTGCTTTTTCGATTTCTGCCTCAAAAGTAGAATAGTAATATGGTGTTTTAGCTTCAAACTCTGCAGCACAAGTATCTACCAATTTAAACACACGGTTGATGTTCTTGTCCATACGCAAAGTGTGTACTTCGCTTTCTAGACATTTCATCATGTGCGCGATTTGTCTGTCGGCAAAACCTTTTTGTTTCGCTTCCAACAACAATTCTTTTGGCAAATTGGCTACAGTATATTTAGAAATTTCTTTTTCTAATGTATAAAGTTCTTCGTATTGTTTCAAGAACCACATGTCGATTTTGGTGATCTCGTGAATACGGCTCAACGGAATTCCCATTGCAATTGCATCATAAATTACAAATACACGATCCCAACTTGCATTGGTTAATTTCTCGATTACTTGCTCGTAGTTGGTATATCCTTTTCCGTCAGCACCCAAACCATTTCGTTTGATCTCTAAGGATTGCGTAGCTTTGTGTAAAGCTTCTTGGAACGAACGTCCAATTCCCATTACCTCTCCTACCGATTTCATTTGGATTCCCAAAGTTCTGTCTGAACCTTCGAATTTATCAAAGTTCCAACGTGGAATTTTTACAATCACATAATCCAAAGTCGGTTCGAACAAAGCCGAAGTCGATTTTGTAATTTGGTTTTGCAATTCGTCCAAGTTGTATCCTAATGCCAATTTGGTTGCGATTTTTGCAATCGGGTAACCAGTAGCTTTAGACGCCAATGCAGAAGAACGAGAGACACGAGGATTAATTTCAATCGCTACAATATCTTCTTTTTCGTCTGGTGACACAGCGAACTGTACATTACAACCTCCAGCAAAATTACCAATACTACGCATCATTAAGATCGCATAATCACGTAATTTTTGGAAAGTAGTATCAGACAATGTCATCGCAGGTGCAACCGTGATCGAATCTCCAGTATGAATCCCCATTGGGTCCATATTTTCGATCGAACAAATGATTACTACGTTGTCATTTTTATCTCTTAATAACTCTAATTCATATTCTTTCCATCCCATCAAAGCTTTGTCAATCAAGACTTCGTGAATTGGAGAAGCCTCCAAACCTTGTGTCAATAACTTATCAAAATCTTCTGGTTTGTATACCACAGCTCCACCTGTTCCTCCAAGTGTAAAAGAAGGACGAATTACCAATGGAAAACCATATTCCTGAGCAATTTCTTTACCTCTTAGGTACGAAGTACAAATTTCTGCCGGTGCAGTAGGAACACCAATTTTTTGAAGCAATTGTTTAAACTGCTCTCTGTCTTCAGTAATATTAATGGCGTTAACATCAACACCAATCATTTTAACACCAAAATCTTTCCAAATCCCTTTTTCATCAGCTTCCAAACATAAGTTTAGAGCCGTTTGTCCTCCCATTGTAGGCAAAACAGAATCAATTTGAGGATGTTCCTTAAGGATTTCAATGATTGATTTGGTAGTTAGAGGCTTCAAATAAATATGATCTGCCATAGAAGGGTCAGTCATAATCGTTGCAGGATTAGAGTTTATCAAGATAACTTCTATTCCTTCCTCACGAATAGATCGTGCAGATTGCGATCCTGCATAATCAAATTCACAAGCTTGACCAATTACAATTGGACCTGAACCTATTATTAAAACGGATTTAATTGATGTGTCTTTCGGCATTTTGATATAATTAAAGGTGTTTTTGATAAAATATTCTCGGTTAAAGCATTAAAAACTAAGAAGTTCTCAATGTTTTTACCGACTAGGTATAAAAAAAGGCGATACTAAAAAAAGTAACGCCTTACGTATGTTAATTAAAACATTATTTTTTGTGTCTTGGGTCACAAGAAACAGTCAATTTATGTCTTCCTTTAGCTCTTCTTCTAGCAAGAACTTTTCTTCCATTCGCAGAAGCCATTCTGTCCATAAATCCGTGCTTATTTCTTCTTTTTCTTTTCGATGGTTGAAACGTTCTTTTGCTCATTGCTTTGTATCTTTAAATCTTATTTATATGTCTTATTGTTCTTTTGAAACCGAGTGCAAATATACAAAGTCTTTTTTTTCTACCAAGCGCTTTTTTAAAAATATTTTAATAAAGTTGCAACCTTCCTATTTCAGCACCCAAATTACCCCCGAATTATCCTTAAATACGACCGCTTAATTGCCGTTATTTCATCTTAATCCACGCAAATGTACTGATTTTCAACAACTCTACACATTTGACTATTCTATTGCTACTATCCTATTGATTTTACTATCTTTGCGAACTTAAAAAACAAAAATACTTATGTTTCACAAAAATATCAAACTAATCATCGCTGGATTACTAGTAATCGCAAGCATTTGGCAATTTACAGAACACAATATAGGTAACGGAATCTTCTTGATTTTACTCACAGTCTTCCCTATTTTCTTTTACTTCAAGAACGAGTTCATCTTATTGGCTTTCCTTAAACTTAGAAAACAAGATTTTCCAGGCGCTACCAAAATGTTAGCCTTCATAAGAAATCCAGAAGCTGCCTTAGTACAAAAACAACAAGGATACTTTAATTACCTACACGGTATCATGTTGTCACAAACCAACTTGACACAAGCCGAAAAATATTTCAAAAAAGCAATCGAACTAGGATTATCAATGGATATGGACCTTGCAGTAGCAAAACTAAACCTTGCCGGTGTAGCCATGACCCGCAGACGTAAACTTGAAGCTACCAACCTATTGAACGAAGCCAAAAAGCTTGACAAACAAGGTATGCTAACCGATCAAATCAAAATGATGAAAGATCAAATGAAAAAAATGTAAGCACCATTCCTTATATACACCAAACCACTTAGCGCAATCTAAGTGGTTTTTTTATGGGTTTTGGGAGGTTTCATGATAAGTATTTGGGCGTGCCAACACCAAGCAAAGGGGCTTACTCTACTTATGCTAGATTAAGCCCCTTAGCTCAGTGCTGTCGGGCTATCCATTGCAAGTTCTCAACAAGTTTCGCTATCGCTACACTTGTTTGCGGGCTTTCCATTCCTATCCCTCACGCAAAACCACCCACAGTACACTTACATTTTAGTACAAGAAGTTTGCAACAAATAAAAACTCCTTTTGATCATTTGTAAGAAAAAAATAATAAATTTGGAAATAAATTAATATATACTGGCTCACTGCTATCCGAAAGTCATAAATTAAAAGAGCCTGAGAATCCCTTATTTTTGTTTTGCGAAAAATAAAATAATTTTATGGGACTCTTCAAGCGAAACAAAAATAACAATAAACCTTTACTGAGGCAAATTTTAGATCTAGTTCCACGTTGGATTTTAGAATCGTGTGTCAAAAAGCATCAAAGTGATAAAGGATGTAGTAAATACAAGACCTACGACCAATTCGTAGCTTTAACTTTCGGACAGCTCAATAAATGCTATACTTTAAGTGATATTTCTACTGGAATCGGGGTTTGTGAGAGTTTTATAACCGATTTGGGATTAAACCAATCTCCTGCTCGTTCCACAATGAGTGATGGCAATAAAAAACGAACTTGGAAAGTGTATGAGGCCTTGTATGTAAAGCTATTAAGTCACTATGATAAAGTTTTGAAAAACGACAATCATCGAACCATTATTCAAGAAATCAAAGACCATAGTATCAAATTGATAGACAGTACCACAATTAGTCTGTGTTTGTCGATGTTTGATTGGGCAAAGTTTCGGACAGCAAAAGGAGGTATTAAAATACATACCTGTTTTGATGATGCTTTGCAAATTCCTGATTTAATAAATATTACAGAGGCAAAAACACACGACAGTAAAGGCTTAGGACAAAATATCTTCCCAAAAAATACAATCATTGTTGAGGATAGAGCTTATTTTGATTTTGTTTTGATGCTCAACAGAATATTTGCCCAAAATATATTTGTAACAAGAATAAAAACTAATACCGACTACATAATAGTCAATGAATTAGAATTACCACTTGATAAAGATCAAGATATCTTAAAGGATGAGATTATAACTCTATCAGGAAAAAAGGCTGTTGAAACCACGATAAATGAGCATAATTTAAGGCTTGTAACAGTTTATAGAGAAGAAGATAACAAGGTAATCCATATTATAACCAATAATTTAGATTGGACAGCTAGAACAATAGCTGATTTGTATAAGAAGAGATGGGATATTGAATTATTTTTCAAAGCAATGAAGCAAAATCTACAAATAAAAACTTTTTTAGGAACTAGTGAAAATGCAGTTAAATCTCAAATATACGTAGCCTTAATCAGTTACTTGTTATTAGAACTCATAAACAGAACAATTGCCAAGAAAGTAAAAACATTTTCTAACTTTGTTGAAAAGATAAGGGTGTGTTTGGCTTTTTATTTAAGTTTAGAATATGTTTGCAATCAAGTAAATGAAGGGGCTAAAAAAGTGATAAACCAAAATAAAATAGTATTTAAACCTGACTTATTTTCTCAATAAATAAAAACAAATTCAATAAATACAATACTTAGCGAAGGTTTTGTGAGTTTTATTTAAAACTTTCGGATAGTAGTGATACTGGCTATATCACATATTTATATATTAATTACAATCAACCCTAAACAAACGACATAATGTCAGAAAGAGAACTTGAAAATCTATTTATTGAATTTTTGCTTAATAGAGGTTATTCTAGGGACAATTTGTTATCACAATTTGCCATTAGGATTGACCAGGAAAAAACACTATTTCGACCGGACCTACTTATCATTGATACAGTTAATAAGGAATACATTGGACTAATTGAATTTAAAAACAGAATTGACGAAAGAATTGAAGAAATAACTTTAGGTCAGTTTTACAAGTTGTTCAGCTATTTAGGAACAAAGAATATTCCAGCCTACCTTGTAATTCCTATTGATGAACAAGATTTCCAAATATTTGGATTGACAAAAGACAATTCATTTGAACCAATATCAAAAGATGACTTTCCTAATTTTAAAACTCTATCTGCCAAAAGAATAACTGAAGAAAAGATTAAACAAAGGGAATTATATAAAAAAAAGTGTGCTGAACTTGAAGACAAAAAAAGACGAAACAAACAAAGTTCATATCTTGCTTTATTGAGTTTAATTGTAGGAATTTCAGCTTCATTAATTGCTGTGTTTTTTCAGCAGAAAGGTTTCGACAAGCAATCAAAACAACCAGATTTATGCTGTGACAGTTTAGAAAATCAATTTAAAAACCTTCAAGACAAAGTTTTAGTCTTAGAAAGACAGCTGAATAATATTGCAAAATCAAATAACAAGACCGACACCATTTTTAGAAATTCAAACTTATCATTTTTAGAAAAAAGAGTTAAAATTATTGAAACAGGCATATCAGATAACCCTGAAAAGACCTTATCACTACTGCAAGTTAGACAGGAAATAGAGTTGCTAAAAAAGGCTGACGACTATTCCAAAGAACTTACCCAAAGCAAACTAGATGTTATACAAAAAGAAATGGAAGTTCAAAATACCTGGATGCTTGGGGTTCTTATCGCAATTTTCGGGACAATTTTAAGTTTGGTAATTCCTAATTTGTTGGCAAGACGAAATGGAAACCACACTAATACATAAAAAGGGTAGCTTGCAACAGCACCTACCCTCATTGCGCAGACTTACAGATAATATTAGCGCAACCCGATCGCGCAGACATACAGACAATAGTTAGCGAAGTCCCGACACTTCGAGATACCTTCGAACACAATTAAAATCCATAAACACTAAGTCAAATAAATGGTGGATTCAATTAACAAATGCAACCTTATGCACATTGTTTAAGTTTTTGCTCAAAAATTTCATTTGGACTTTTAAAACCAAATCTTTTTCTGGGTCTGTTATTTAATTTATTTGTTACTCTTAAAACCTCTTCTTCTGTTATTAAATCAAAGTTATATTTTTTTGGAAAATATTGTCTTACTAAACCATTTAAATTTTCATTAGCACCTCTTTCCCAACTACAATATGGGTTGGCAAAGAAGTATGAGATTTCTAATATTTCAGATACTTTTTTATGGTTAGCGAACTCTTTCCCATTATCAGATGTAATGGTGTGCAAAATGGGCTTCCAATCCATTAATAATTCAATTAATTTCTCCTGAATTTCTTGTGATTCCTTACTGTTTATTTTAGCCATTTTAAGCACACCTGATGCTCTGTCATTTATTGTTAACAAAGCTCCTTTGTGATTTTTACCTATTACCAAATCAATTTCTAAATCCCCAATTCTTTGCTTTTCTTCTACAACCAACGGCCTGTTTTCAATACCAACTCTATCTTTAATAATACCTCTTGAGCCTTTTAAAGCCCCTCTTTTAGCATATCGCTTTCCTTTTGTGCGTAGGTGCTTATAATGTTGTCCGCCTTTCTTTTTGTCGCTCCAAATGAATTGATAAATTGTTTCAATCGAAACACATTCAAAGTTTTTATCACTGCAATATCCTACTATTTGTTCAGGACTGAAATCTTCTTCTAAAAGATGAATAACACGTGCTTTTATCTGTTCAGTAAAGCGTATTTTCTTAGCTTTTTCATGCTGTCGAATACTGGCCTTACTTTGGGCTAATTTAGCTTTATAAACATTATTTCTTTGATCGGAATTTCTGGATAGCTCTCTTGAAATTACAGATTTATCTCTACCTATAAACCCTCCAATTTTACTCATTGAAAATCCTTGTGAACGAAGTGTAGCAATTTCGTATCTTTGTTCAATCGTTAAATGTGACATCTTTTTTTTGTGCTTAGTAACCCAAAAATAAGAGAAATTTTTTTCGTAGCCTACTGATAAGTCTTGAAGATCTAGATCTTCAAGACTTATCAGTAGGCTTTATTTAAACAAATAAGGAGTGTTGCATTTATCACTTGAATCTAAGAATCATTACAAAATCAAAGAATGGAATAATAAGGTATGATGTAGCATACGTGATTGCCACGCTACGCTGGCAATGACTTTGTCGAGTTTAATTGTGTAACTACAACTCCCCACGATTGTCATTGCGAGGAACGAAGCAATCACGTAATGAGAAGCAAGTAAACCCAGGACCATACAGTTTATCTATCTGGTGCTCGTTTGCAACGTGAACCTTCTTACTTTAAAAATGAAACGTCGCAATTGCAATGCGATTCAATGCACAACAACACATTTTTCCTTACATTAACGTAGCTCATTTTATAATAAAGTAAGTATCACTCTGATTTTACAATATTGCTAATTATCTTTGGATAATTATTTTTAAGCAAGAATCCAGATCGAAAATGGTGCCGTATTTTATTTAACAATTACAATGAATAAATTGATTATGAAAAAAAGAAATCTTTTACTAATAATTGCCATGACCATTTTTTCAGTGTCCTGCTCTCTACTAGCAAAGAAGGATACAGATCGGTCAACTACCAACACCGTCGCTCAAAAGGACTCTAAAAGTCAACCCAATGTGATTTTTATATTAGTTGATGATATGGGATTTGGTGACGTGGGCTACAACGGCAGCGAAATTGCTACGCCTAACTTAGATAAAATGGCACGCAAGGGCATGACACTAAATAGAAACTATGTTTATCCTATTTGCAGTCCTACTAGAGCCAGTCTTCTAACCGGACAAAATCCTCTGTATTATGGCATTGATGGTCCTATATCAGATGACAATGGCTTGCCAATTGACCTAAAAATAATGCCTGAATATTTTAAAGATTTGGGCTATCAAACCTTTATGGTTGGGAAATGGCACTTAGGTATTGGCAATACCGACTACTGGCCGATTTCTAGGGGTTTTGATTCACACTATGGTTTTTTAGGTGGTTCTATAGATTATTACACTCATGTTTATTCTGGCGGTCTTGATTGGCAAAGGGAAGGTGTATCCCTTAGAGAAGAAGGACATGCTACCGATCTATTCACAGCTGAAGCAAAAAAGATAATTAACGATCGTGATCCCAATAACCCTTTCTTTCTCTACTTAGCATATAATGCTCCTCATACACCTTTACAAACTACACCAAAAAACAGTGGCCTAAATAAAGATGTTACCCCTGGCAATAGATATGTTTATGCTGAGATGGTTACTCAAGTAGATGATGGCATTGGCCAAATAATTGAGGCGTTAGAGAATCAAGGTATTCTAGAAAACACCATTGTGGTTTTCTCTAGTGACAATGGAGGATTGTTATCTCTAGGTTCTAATAATGGTGAGTTACGAGGTGGCAAAGGCTCACCTTGGGAAGGTGGTATGCGAGTGCCAGGTCTTATTATGTGGTCAAATCACATCACTGCAGGTCAGGTACTAGATCAGCAAATCGCTATTCAGGATTGGTTACCAACTTTACTTGATGCTGTTGGAGGTGAATCATCACCTTTAGAGATCCAAAGTGGACAAACTATGTGGTCGGCAATAAACAGTGGTATCAAAATCGAACGAAACCCATTGATTATCGGTTCAGCTTCTGGTAAAGCGGTATTTGACTGGCCATGGAAACTTGTACGTGAGGGAGACGATGGTGAGCATCAACTATACAATGTTTTAGAAGATCCTTATGAAAAAGAAAATCTAGCACAAGTAAAGCCCGAAATTCTAACTCGCCTAGAGACCGTGCTTGCGGCTCTGCCCAATGTTCCAACCAGACGAACTGTTGATGAAAAAGCTTCATCTGCCAATGGTAGTATAAAAAAAACACACAAATCACAAGGGAGGAATATTGATTATGAAGCGCGCGAGAAAGAGACTCGTGAACCTTGGGCAGAGGCTGCTCTCAAAGGAAATAACTAAAATATTTTACCTAGTGCGCGAGAGTCGTAAGGATAAGATTTAAAATATAGTCTGCTCATTTTTTAAGTTGGATAGATTTTGAATAAAGTATTTTTCTAATTTGATGAAAATTTTGTAGCTTTCATTCCATGTATTTACATTTTAAGCAAGCAGATAATCAAAAATAGCCTATGCCTAACAGCAAAGATTTCGTTGGGCTTGAAAAGCCAACAAATAAACCGCGGTTGAACCCTTCGGCTATCGCTCAGGACATGCTCACCGCTCTACTTCCGCCACTATGGGGATCTCGATAAACAAGTTTAGGTAATTTAAGAGGACAAAGCGTCCTCTTTTTTTTTAAGCCATAAATAGGCTGGTTTCATTGTGTTTTCCTTCACATCAGCGCATACGTTGCCCGAAAAATCGGGACAGCCTCTTCGTTGCAATGACTTATTAAGACGCAATTTGTGTTGCTGGACTTACATGAGCTTCAATCTCTTATATGGTTTAAAAAGCTTTGTAGATCTAGCATACGTGATTGCCGCGCTACGCTCGCAAAGACTTTTGAAGATGCACTTTGTGTTCTTGTGCTTATAAAACTTCAATTTACCCCGCTGTTGCGAGCAAAACCGCAGGAAAAAGTACACTTTACACTCTGAGATAAATTGATTAAATTTGGGCACTCAACCAACAAATCAAACTATGCTCGATAAGGACTTCGTCACCTCTCAAATAAAAAAGAATATTAAACTTTTCAACCCATTAGATTTTTGTAATAATGGCGGTTGGCCTAATTTTGATGAACTAGAGATTGTTATCTTGAGTGATGTAGAAAACACAAATGGCAATCAGATAAAAGTATCGATACTTTACAGCTGTGACTATCCTGCTTCTTGTTCCTGTTTTGAAGGAAACTCAAAACCAGATTCATTACACAAAGAACTATTTATTGGCAATGACGGATCTTTTGAGGTCTTGAGTTAATTTCTACAATACTAATCTGAAAGCGTCATTACTAAACGAAGCACAACTACCTACCTTAGCAGATTTCAGAATCTAATTTTTGACAATCAAAATAAATTATAGCAACCTTGTTAACCATGTTGTACCGTTAATGATTTTGCAGTTGATTGATCTATAGCAAGTAAAAAAAAATATACTTGCGCTATCCTCAAAAGAAAATCAATTAGTATAATACTCGCTTATTTGCATCGGAATTTGTAAGTAAAATAACGTAATTTATAGAAAATCAAAGATAAACTTTGTTATATTTGTTCCTTTAGTAACTTATTTTATTAATCTATTCTCCAACACACATTCAAATGCAAAATTTAGATCATTACAAAAAAGATAAATTGACGATTAATATAGTGAAAGCAAATATTTATGGGATTTTCGGCGCGATTCCAATCGTGATTGTGTATTTGTTTCCGTTTTTACTACTCTGGAAAGACAAATTAAACCCGCATGCGTTTAGAACCTCAATTAAAGAAGCTGCTCTTTCTTATACTAGATTTGAAGTTCTTGCTATAATTATGTTGGTGATAACTTTGGGCATTGTTGTGCACGAACTGATTCATGGAATTACTTGGGCAAAATATACTAAAAAACGATTTAAATCAATCAAATTTGGATTCCTTTGGAAAATGCTAACACCCTATTGCCATTGCACCGAACCCTTACGAGTTAAAGAATATATTACGGGAGCCATAATGCCTGCCATCATACTAGGTTTTCTACCCGCTATTTATGCGATATTATTTGGAAATATTTTTGTTTTACTATTTGCCATTTTGTTCACAGTTGTTGCAATTGGAGACTTCATGATTATTAATCTCTTGCGTAAAGAAGACATGAATTCTTTGGTATTAGATCACCCATCTGAAGCGGGATGCTTCATTTATAGAAAATAACAAAACATTCTTCTAGTCTGAAGCCTTAAACAAAATATTACAAAATCGTAAAATCATTTGATCAAAATAGATATCAAACAAGCTATGATTCTTAGTCGTTTTATATGCTAATTAAATTTTAAACCGTATCAAAGCAATGTTTATTCGTTTGTATTGCTTTACTAAAAAGACCGAAAGAACGTTATTTTACTAGCGCCCTTTCGGTTTTTTTGGTAAATTTTATAATCACTATCAATGTAAAGTAAGTATCTGCACTCTACCTCTGCGACGTTTGGAACTAAAAGTTGGTTGGAACTGCCAATAAATCAAAATAGCGTTCCGTAGATGAGCAATATAACCATTACAGTTGCTAACCTAGGGAACGCTAAATGGGTGTCAATTTAACTATTTCGGCCCAAATTATCAATTGACGACAAACAAAAGCTGTCGCTTCGCCTTTATAATACTAGTTCATTTGAGCTAGTGCTTCTGTGATATTTTTTTCTCCTTTGATGATTTCAAATGTGGCATTTGTAGCTGTTTTATCTGCTAAACTTTGTACTAACGTTTGCGCCACATCAGCACGACTGATTTCTCCTCTTTTGTTTAATTTTAGGGCTAATTCAATTGTTGCTAGCTGATCGTCATTGGTCAACGTTCCAGGTCTAACAATGCTATATTCTAGTCCACTTGATTTCAAATATTCGTCGGCGTTGTGTTTGGCCTTTAAATAATCGACCAATTGTGTTGCTTCCTCAGGTTTGTCAGCACCCATAGAGCTAAGCATTACAAATTTTTTGACATTCGCTTTCTTAGAAGCATCTATCATTTTCTTTGCTCCTTCTTGGTCTACACCAACCACATTTTTACCGCCTGAACCGGCAGCAAAAATTACGCGATCAATTTTAGTGTTGAAGACGGAGTCAACATTATCCGTAAGATCGCCTAAAACGGTCTCTATATTTTGATCTTTAAAATAGGTTTGTTGCTCCTCTTTTCTCACCATTGCAATTGGGTTAAAATTGTCTGATGTATGTAAAAGGGCTATGATTTTTTTTCCGGTGGTGCCGTTTGCACCTGCTACTAATATATTTTCCATATCCTAAAATTACAAAAAATACTATGAGCAGTAATCACCAAAATTTGGGTTTAACGCTATTTTAATACCCGTTAACACTTATTTAGAGAGATATTTTTACTTTAGGTTTGAAATGTTAATTTGAACAAAATAACGCTAGTCCTTTTTATATTACACTACCTATTATTACTATTTAAATTTGAAAATGGCCACCTTAATGTTCTTATGAAAAATTAAAATACCATGTACTTTCCTAATTACAAACAAATTACACAATTTACTTTGACAAAAGTTTCACTTAAGGACAACTTTTGTATATTTGTAAAATGAGTAGCAAACCCAAGATACGTACAATTCTATTTTACAAGGATTACTTTGAAGACTTCTTTGTAAAGCAACGTACCAAAGTTAAAGACAAAATTATCTGGACATTAGAACTAATTGAAGAGTTAGAAAGAGTTCCAGAAAATTATCTTAAACATATTGAAAACACTAATGGGCTTTATGAAATTAGAGTGAAGCAAGGAAGTGATATTTTTAGAATATTTTGTTTTTTTGATCAAGGGAAATTAATAATCTTAGCTAACGGATTTCTGAAGAAAACACAAAAGACTCCTAAAAAAGAAATTGAGAAAGCAATTAAAATAAAACAGGACTATGAAAGCGAAAAATAGTAATACAAGAACATTAGACCAATTCAAGGACAAACATTATGGTGAAGTTGGTAGCCCGAAACGAGACGAACTTGATGCTAATTATGAAAATTTTAAAATTGGAGCAATGATTCAAGAAGCAAGACTCGAAAGAGGTTTAACCCAGGAACAACTCGCCGAAAAAACAGGAACTACCAAATCTTATATTTCAAAAATCGAAAATAATATTAAAGAAGCTCGATTCTCAACTTTGCAAAAAATTGTTGAACTTGGTTTAGGCGGGCATTTGGAACTCTCTATTAAGTTATAAAAACATTTACTTTTGTTTCTGGTTTCTTGCAAGCGATTGAATTATAAAACTGAATATATGGGTTGGAATACGTCTTTAATTATTATTGAAAATAGAGAACACTTTTCTGATGAAGTTGAACTTTTAAAAATTTTAGGTTTTAAAAATTTTGAATATAAAGAGGATACATCTTTTGATGCCATATTGAATCCAAAAGAGAATCAAATTGGAATTGGATACTACAACGGTAACATTATACTTTGTGACGGATATATTTTGACCAGTAAGTCACTTGAAGGAAGTGAAAATTTAAACTTGGTAGAATATGAAAAAAGTTTAGTTAAAATATTTCCTGACTCAGAAATAGTAACCGTTAGCTGTGCAAGTTCAGTAAATTTTCACGGGTATTCGTTAATCCAAAAAGGAGAAAGGAAACGCTTGAAATATGTTGATTCTG
The DNA here is from genome assembly GCF_003076455.1 of Flavobacterium faecale. Classification (NCBI taxonomy): domain Bacteria; kingdom Pseudomonadati; phylum Bacteroidota; class Flavobacteriia; order Flavobacteriales; family Flavobacteriaceae; genus Flavobacterium; species Flavobacterium faecale. The sequence continues at coordinate 2,435,216 of NZ_CP020918.1, read as the reverse complement.
AAATAAAACAAGAATGGGGAAACCGCTTTGAAGAGGAAGTTGAAATTTACAAGGACTCCCATATTGAAAACGAACAACTATTGTGGAAATACGATGATGACATTGAGGAGTCATTCACAGAAGATCAGTTAATGGAAGATTTTACCTTTAAAATTGCGAAACGTAGACTTGGAGTACAAATTGACAATGACGAGGGAGACGATTTATTTAAAAACACTCCTTTTAGAGTTTATCAATTGCAGCATTTAAATAAGAATCAAGACACTAAATCGTCTACGTTTGAATGGAAAAGATATTTATTACTTGCGCTACTAATGATTATTGTGAAAATTATTTTTAAGTTTATTTATAAAAATTAAAAATACTAAATCACAACGGAACAAAGACAACTATTTCCCTTTCCTTAAAATAGTAACTTGGCAGGAGTAACTTGATGAACATGTTCTCTATTTAATTACAAGTGAAACAACTTTACAAAAGGTAATTTCCTAAATATACACTATTTTCACTCTATGCGCACGAGGGATAGCAACGGCATCCTTTTGTAAAGCGGTAGCGGCACAAAAGATATAGTGAATAGCCCGGACCCGCTTTTTCTGCGGGGCGTGCCCAAATAAAAAACCACCATTCTCTTATTGAAAATGGTGGTTTCTAAGTTTGATTTATACTTATATTAGTCGATCGCTACTTTGTAGGTTGGATCTTCGAGTATATTTACGTCTATGATTTCGTTTGCATTGTGTAGCAATTGTCGACAATCAGTGCTAAGGTGGCGAAGATGTACTTTTTTGCCTATTTTGGCATAACGCTCCGTAAGTTTATTTACTGCATCGATGGCACTCATATCGGCTATTTTACTTTCTTTAAAATCAATGATCACTTCGACTGGATCGTTGGCAACATCAAATTTTTCTAAAAAAGCTGTAGTAGAAGCGAAGAAAAGCGGTCCATAAATTTCGTAGTGCTTCACTCCATTTTCGTCCACATACTTTTTGGCACGGATACGTTTTGCACTTTCCCAAGCGAAAACTAAAGCTGAAATAATTACTCCGATCAAAACTGCAAGAGCTAAGTTGTGCATCAAAATAGTTATGACCGCAACTAGGACTCCAACAAAAATATCTTGTTTTGGCATTTTGTTTATGATTCGAAAACTAATCCATTCAAAAGTTCCAATCGCAACCATGATCATCACACCCACAAGCGCTGCCATAGGCAATAGCTCAATTACAGGCGCTCCTACGAGCACGATAACCAAAATGGTCAAAGCAGCAACGATTCCAGACAAACGAGCTCTAGATCCAGCTGACAAGTTCACTAAGGTTTGCGCAATCATTGGACAACCACCCATCCCGAAGAAAAATCCGTTCAAGATATTGGCACCACCTTGAGCGATACATTCTCTGTTTCCGCTTCCTTTAGTACCGGTGATTTCGTCAACCAAATTCAGTGTCAACAATCCTTCGGTCAAACCTACTGAACCCATGATTAAAGCGTAAGGGAAAATTACTTGCAGCGTACCCCAAGTCCAATCGATATTCGGAATATGAAAAGGTGGTAATCCACCACTCACAGAGGCAATATCGGCTACTGTTTTAGTTTCAATTCCAAAACCTAAAACGATTCCGAATACAACCAAAATAGCTACCAAAGAGGCTGGAATAGCTTTTGTAAAACGCGGTAATATCAAAACAATGGCTACTGTCAAGGCTACCAAACCTGCCATGATATATAAAGGAGTACCCGAAAGCCACTCGGTTTGACCATTGACCACGGTTTTGAACTGCTCCAATTGTGACATAAATATGATAATGGCCAACCCATTTACAAATCCAAACATAACGGGTTGCGGTACGAGGCGTATGAATTTACCCAATTTAAAGAGTCCTACCAATATTTGTAAAACTCCTGCCAATGCTACAGCGGCAAAGACATAATCCAATCCATGCGATTTCATCAAGGCAATTAAAACAATCACCGTTGCTCCTGCTCCACCAGAAACCAACCCTGGACGACCACCAAAAACAGCGGTAACCAATCCCATGATAAAAGCGGCATACAAACCAACCAAGGGTGGGAATCCTGCTAAAATAGCAAAGGATAACGACTCTGGTATCATGGTCATTGCTACGGTTAGACCTGCTAAAATTTCTGTTCTGTAATCTACTTTTTGTGTAAAGTCGAATAAGTTAAAATACTGTTTCATTTTTTATTTTAATTTGAAAACCACTCCAAAATGTTGGTTTATAAAGTGGCGCAAAGGTACTTTTTTTTCATGGGGATAAAAACAAAAAACCAAATTGAAGGCTAAGACTATACATTTCAACCACTTAGAACTTAAGAACACTGCTATACTCATGCAACAGATTTTTGACGAAATAAAATGGGTTCTAGACCCATTACTAGCTGAAAATTCCTTAAATTTGAGTAGTAACAATCTCGTTGTGTATTTACTTTATAACACCGATTTTGTTGTGTTTTAGCATACTAGAATCATTTTTTTTTAAACTAAAAATCAATAGATTATGCCTTTTATAGATTACTACAAAGTACTAGACCTTGACAAAAAAGCTACTGAAGCTGAGATCAAAAAAGCGTATCGAAAGATGGCTCGAAAGTACCATCCGGACTTAAACCCTAACGATAAGGTCGCAGAACAAAAATTTAAAGAAATCAATGAAGCCAACGAAGTGTTGAGCAATGTTGAGAATCGAAAAAAATACGATCAACACGGAGAGAATTGGCAGCATGCCGACGAAATCAACAAGCAGCAGCAACAGCAACGACAATATAGCAACAGCAGTTCTGGAGGTTTTGGCAATGCCCAAGGCGGCGGTGGCGATTATTCTGATTTTTTTGAATCCATGTTTGCTGGCGCAGGCGGGCAACGTGGACAACAACGATCTTACAAAGGACAAGATTTTAATGCAGAATTGGAGTTGGACTTGAAAGAGGTTTACGAATCTAGTAAACGTACGCTGACCATCAATGGGAAAAACATTCGACTTACAATTCCTGCGGGAGTAGAAAATGGACAAATTATAAAAATTGCTGGCCATGGTGCCGAAGGACAAAATGGTGGCCCAAAAGGTGATTTGTACCTAACTTTTACAATCAAAAACGACAGCAACTTTAAACGTGACAAAGAGAACCTATACAGTAACGTAGACTTGGACTTGTACACTGCCGTATTGGGAGGCGACATTACTATCCCAACATTTGATGGTAAAGTTAAATTTAAAGTTGCTCCTGGGACACAAAACGGAACCCAAGTTAAGCTGAAAGGAAAAGGTTTTCCTGTTTACAAAAAAGAAGGACAATTTGGTGATTTGTACGTGAGTTATACAATCACTATACCAGAAAACTTGACCGAAAAACAAAAGGAGTTGTTTATTGAACTTTCTAAAACATAATCTTATGAGTACCGAAAATTTTATCCCACTAGACACCTTATGCATTCATTATAAAGTAACGCTTTCTTTCTTTTTTGATTTGAGCGAAAATGGACTGATTGATATCGAAGAAATTGCCGAAACACATTATATACATCAAGATTCATTGCACGAAATCGAAAAAATTATTCGAATGCACCAAGACTTGGCCGTTAATATTGAGGGGATTGATGTCGTTTTGAATTTACTACAGAAAATTGATGCTTTAACAACTGAATTGCACACGGTGAGGAACCGATTGCGATTGTATGAAAATTAAAAGGATATTAAAGTAACTGTGCACCGCTTGCAATAAAAAATAAGTCAAGTCTTTTTGTGTCAATTATTTTAAATCAAATACATTCGCAGCGACAAAAATCATCAAATCCTTGAAGAACGAGATACAGCAAATTAAATTCAACAATACCCGTAAGGAGAGTCAGTTTGACTTGACTAGTTTCGATCGTATATTTTCGAAAAAAGATCTCGACCATACTCTGACTGATTTTCAGCAAATTGACTTTTACATGCTTATCGTAGTAACGGGCGGCACCGGAAAGCATACGGTCGACTTTACCGATTATACCCTTGAGCAGGGAACGATTTTGAGTATTCGAAAAGACCAAATTCATAAATTTTTCAAAAATGAAGTTCAAGGTTATGTCCTCCTTTTTACGGATACTTTTTTGCTTCATTTTTTTAACGAAGTGGAAGCTATCAAAAGTCTACAGTTGTTTAATGAGCTGATTAGTTCCCCAAAAATTCAGCTCAATACAACCGATTTTGACACCACTCAAAAGTTAATTACCGAGATTGAAAAAGAGTACTACCAGATAAAAGACGATCATTCTATGAGCGTGATTGGTAGTTTGTTGCATATTCTTTTTCGGAAAATGTATCGCATTAAGTCATTGGACAACGCCATTTTTTCAGAAAAAAAATATCTGAGTTCGTTTATTCATTTGCAGCAATTGGTCGAAAACCAGTGTTTTAAAACCAAGAAGGTTTCTGATTATGCCAGTCAAATGAATATTAGCTCAAAAACCGTAAACAACATAACCAACACTGTTATTCACAAATCGGCTAAGCAATTTATTGACACCATATTGATAACACAAATCAAGCGATTACTCATAAACACTACGTTTTCGATAAAAGAAATTGCTTTTCAAGCTGGATTTGAAGAAACAACGAACTTGTACAAATTTTTCAAAAAAAATACGCTACTCACTCCAGAAGTTTTTCGGAAATTAAATCAATAACATCAACTTTCCCATTTTTACAGTCCTTTGCCCTTTTTGGATACTTTGTCTGTTGGAGTCTCACTATACCTTTGCCCCACACATTTAAAGCAAACAAAAATGAAACTAACAACAATTACAGCAGCTAGTATACTGGCATTCACACTTACACAAGGATACACTGCACATGCACAAAACAACAAAGGAAGAGAAACTAAAAAATTGACAAAAATGGAAATTTCGAACAAAGAAAAAGTCGTAGCATTACTAAAAGCAATTGAAACTGGAGATAGCGCACCGGTTGCCTACATAAACCCCACAAATTACAAACAGCATAACACTGCAGTTGGTGATGGCTTAGCGGGTTTTGGAGCACTTTTACAACAAATACCAGCAAACTCAGCCAAAGTAAGCACAATACGTGCCTTTGCAGATGGTGATTATGTTTTTACACAAACAGACTACGTTTTCTTTGGACCAAAGGTAGGTTTTGACATTTTTAAATTTGAAAATGGGCAAATCACTGAACATTGGGACAACTTACAAGAGAAACCAGTAACACCAAACCCTAGCGGACACAGCATGCTTGATGGAGCTACAGAAATTAAAGATCTAGATAAAACAGAAGCAAATAAAACAATTGTAACCAATTTTGTAAATGACATTTTGGTGAACGGAAAAATGGAAAAACTAGCTGGTTACTTTAATGGTGACAATTATATACAGCACAATCCAAACATTCCAGACCAAGTATCTGGATTAGGAGCTACTTTGGGTGCATTGGCTAAACAAGGTATTTTCATGAAATATGATAAAGTACACCGTGTACTAGGTGAAGGAAACTTTGTTTTGGTAGTAAGCGAAGGCCACTTTGGAGCAGATCATAATTCATTTTACGATTTATTTAGAGTTGAAAACGGTAAAATCGCAGAGCACTGGGACGCTGTCGAAAAAATTACTCCAAAAGCAGATTGGAAAAACAATAACGGTAAGTTCTAAGACTTAGATCTTAAGCATAAAAACAGTACTTTTTCATAAGAGAAAGTGTTGTTTTTTTATTTTGCCCAATCTCTAAAATGGCTATTATTTTGAATAAAGCAGAAGATACTTCAATTACATATTGCTTCGCCTATAGACTTTTCAGGATCGGGTCGATATAGTCCTCCCATAGTGTCGGGAGCAGTGTATTATTTTCATATTATATTGGCATTATACCAGAAGGTATTGGACTAAAATTTAAATTCATTTGGTATAAATTGCATCAGAACCAGCAAACTTTCATTAAAAAAAACATAACATTGAACAAAAACATTGTTTTTTAAGGTCTTAAAATGCTATCTTACATCCACCTTTTAGGAGGATTTTTAACCTAATGACTTTATATGACCATTATTATATCGCTTTGCATCTTATTGCTAATCGCCTATTTATTTGATTTAACAGCTAGTTACACCAAAATCCCATCTGTAATTTTACTTTTATTGTTGGGTTGGATTGTAAAAGAGGTGATCGTATTCTTTGACATTCCTATTCCTGATTTGAGTTCTACTTTACCGATATTAGGTACTATTGGTCTAATTTTAATTGTACTTGAAGGCGCGCTAGAACTAGAACTTAACAAATCAAAAATTGGCCTAATCAAAAAATCGGTATTGGGAGCATTAATTCCGCTGATGGCGATGGCGTTTGCCTTGGCCTATGCTTTTCATTATTATGGAGGTTACGATTTTAAAACGTGTTTGACCAATGCGATTCCGCTTTGCGTGATCAGTAGTGCGATAGCGATTCCTAGTGTTCGAAACTTAACATCTGATCAGCGAGAGTTTACTATTTACGAAAGTAGTATGTCGGATATTTTTGGTGTGGTTTTCTTCAATTTCGTTGCCTTTAACACCGATTTTGGAGTAGAAACCTTTGGTTATTTTACATTAGAAATTTTAATTATTATCACGATATCAGTCATCGCTACCTTTTTACTTTCCTTTTTACTGAACAAAATTGACCATCATATTAAGTTTGTGCCAATCATATTGTTGGTAATTTTGATTTATGAAATTTCGAAAATATTCCATTTACCAGCCTTAATCTTTATCCTTGTTTTTGGACTTACTATCGGAAATCTAGACGAAATAAAGCATTTAAAATGGACAAAGAGCTTCCGTTTGGATCTATTAAACAAAGAGGTTCATAAGTTCAAAGAACTAACTGTTGAGGCTACTTTTGTGGTGCGTGCTTTATTCTTTTTACTTTTTGGTTACCTAATCAAAACCTCAGAAATAATTAATCCAGACACTATTTTTTGGGCGATCGGAATTGTAGCTACTATCTACGCACTTCGATTTTTTCAATTGTACTTGTCTAAAATGTCCATCTTTCCGTTACTATTTGTAGCGCCTCGTGGATTGATAACGATCTTATTGTTCTTATCTATCTCTGCAGATGCTGTGTTGCCAGAAGTCAACAAATCATTGATTATTCAGGTGATTTTGTTAACTGCATTAACAATGATGATTGGTTTAATGGGAACTGCAAAACACCGTGAAAAAATCATTAAAGATAAATTAAAGGCCAAACACAACGTCCCTAATATCGATGTTAGCGAAGAGTTTTAGTTGTGAACGGAATTCATTAAACATAAAAAAGTTGTATTCTAAAACTAAAAAGGAGCTTAAATCACCATTTGATTTAAGCTCCTTTTTAGTATCGCAATTATTCTAATAGAATTGCACTATCGTACAAAAGTTCTATATTTTTATTTGATCATTTTCAGACAACTTATCAAGCCGTCAATATCTTCTTTTGTATTGTAATGACTCAGGGACACGCGCACATTTGGCTTATCCAATTCTTCTTGCGAAAGCATTTCGATCAATACATGCGAGGGTTGCACGCTACCGCTTTGGCAGGCACTCGCACGAGATACAGCAACTCCTTTCATATCCAATTCAAATAAGATCAAAGCAATTTTTTCTTTCGGAAAAGGTAAAGAAACATTCAAAATCGTCGGAATTCCATTCGTACCACCATTAAAAGTAGCTGCTGGAAAAGCTTCTAAAACAGTATTGATTAAATACTGTTTAAGGTCTGAAATCGTTGTCATTTCTTCCCCTAAATTTTCATATGCCATCGTCAACGCTTTTGCCATTCCGGCAATTTGATGCACTGCTTCAGTCCCTGCACGAAGTCCTTTTTCTTGCTCACCACCAAAAAATAATGGCTGTATACCGCAATTTTTCTTCAAATATGCAAAGCCTACCCCTTTCGGACCATGAAATTTGTGGGCTGTTCCTACCAAGAAATCAACAGCTGTCGTTTTTAAATCAATTGCTATTTTACCGATAGATTGCACGGTATCAGAGTGAAACAAAACATTATTTTCTTTGCACAGCATACTCACACGCTCGAGATCAAGAATAACGCCTGTCTCGTTGTTTACGTGCATTAAGCTCACAAGTGTTTTCCCTTCTTGCGCCATTAATGACACGAGATGTGTCAAATCTATTGTCCCGTCTTTGTTTACATTTACGTAGTCAACGTCTATTTCAAATTCTCGTTCCAAATGCTGCACTGCCAATAAAACGGCATGATGCTCCATTTTGCAAGTTATAATTCGAGTTACTTTCAGGTCTTTAATAGCCGAACGTAAAATCCAATTGTTAGCTTCGGTAGCCGACGAAGTAAAAATTATTTCTGCTGCAGAGGCATTAATCGTTTTAGCGATTGCCTTTCGCGAAAGCTCAATAATACTTTTGCTGCTGCGTCCTATACTATGGGTAGAAGATGGATTACCATATTCTTCTAACATAATACGAGTCATTTCGTGTACTACTTCTGGTCGTATGGCAGTAGTAGATGCGTTATCGAGGTATATTTTTTTCATTAATACAAATTTATGAAAACGGAAACTTATATTCTCTATGATTATTTGCTTATTTTTGCAATAAATATAAAATAAAAATGAAACGAATTACTAGCCTTTTGGCCATGATAATGCTACTGAATAGCTGTGATGACGGAAACCTAATACAAGAAGATATAGATTTTGAAAGTGTAACTACAACGCAAAGTTGTACCACCAATGATTTGATATACAAACTAAAGGACAAAGAAGCTCTTATCCTTGAAATTCCTGCTGCAAATTTCCCAAATGATGCAACAGTTAGTGGCTCTCCAACTACGCTAACCATTGGGACAAGTTCCAATAGAGCGGTGTACCGTTTTTATAACGGAACTGTTGCAAGTGATAATATTTGTGAAACAATTCAGCCTGCTACTCCTACTGTAAGCGATCAATGGACAGCATCTTCTGGAACGATACAAATTATATCTAGCGCTGTAGTCGTAGATAATGATGCTACTAATAATAGCACAAAAATCACAGGATACAACCACTTAATTAGCCTAGAGAACGTTACATTTGATATTAAAAACGGACAACAATCCTATAGTACGCTACCTTTTGGTACCTATACTACAACCGCAACAACGCTTCCGTTTAATTTTGAAAAATTATTGACTAAGTGTAGCACTTCAAATGTGATTTACGATTACAAAAGCTACGAAGCTATCTTATTGACGATTGACCCAGCGCTTATTGTGAATGCAGTTACACCTGCAGGAACAGTACGAACTGGCCTTATTGGAGCCACTACCAATAAACTTACTTACCGTTATTTCACTGGATTATTAAGCTCCTCTTATTTTTGTAATACAACCACACCTACAACTCCTGTTTTGAGTGAAGAATGGATTGGCGTAACAGGCGTTAGCGGTACAAGTGGTATTATCGAAGTGACTACAACGACCAACGGAACAACTGGTTTTACACATACAATTACCTTCAAAAAAGTAAGTTTGAACAGAGGTAATAGTACTTTTAAATTAGGTGATACTTACGTTTTAGGAACACTAGTAACTACCATTTAAGCATCAATTACTACATTAAAATCATACAAAAAGGGGTTCGTTTTCAATTGAAAAAGAACCCCTTTTTGTATATAAAAACAGCCTAGATATTTTTACTCTGACGAATAAAAACCTCGGTTGCGCCTTGACCATATTTTTGATAATTTGCTTCTTGAAACGCGATATTATCATAGCGACCTAACAAGAAGTCAAGCTCTGCTTTGAGCACTCCTTCGCCAACACCATGAATAAAAACAATCTTCGGAATGCGATTTTTGATTGCAAATTCGATATGTCTTTGTGCCGTTTCGGCTTGGATTGTCAGGATATCATAATTTGATAATCCGCCCTTATTTTTGACCAATTTTTCGATGTGCAAATCAAATTCTGGTGCTGGTTGTTCGTTTCTGTTTTTGCGTTCTTTAACAAAACTACGTGGTTTTGGAATCTCTTTCTCTTTTTGGACTGCACTTATATTGATGTTTTTGATCGAATTATCCAAACTACTAGAGTCGTTCAATTTAATCAGTTCGTTTACTAGAAAAGTCATCACGAAACCATCTGTTGTTTCTACTTCAACTTGCGTATCATTTACCGAAAGTACCACACCATCAATCGCGTCATCCAATACCGAAACCTTATCTCCTTTGCTAAACATCTTTGTCTTCTTTATTTTGATTTTTACTTGGCGTTTTTGTACTTAGTCGCATCATGCTCACCATAAAAACGACTACTGCCCCTACTTTCAAATAGATCATATACTCGTCATTCCCCTTCTTTAACAACAGTACAAAAACGGCCAAAACCATCAGTACGATTTGAATTATTTTCATTTCAATTTTATCAGATTTCAAAAATAGTAAATTAAAATTAAACCTTTAATCTTACCGCTTAGTAGTTGTCTTTCGATACTAAAATTATTAACTAAAAAAGAACTTCACTTTCGATCAAAAAAAGCATCTAAAACAAACTGTCTCATCTACTATTTGAAGCTTTTTATTTTTCGAAAAAAACCAACCAAATCCTATTTGATTTCACCTTAAAAGTACGCAAAAGTTTATTGCTATTTGTTACCGCATTTTAGGAATAGAACAGTCCTGCCTATTTTGAAGGATTGCACATACCAAGCGCAGTGTATGTACGTTATTAAAAATTACCTTGACCATTTTTTTGGCATACAAATGGACCATTATATAAATGCGTGTTTTTATAATCTTCAACAAAATCCTATAGCTTAATCAAAAATAGTTCAATATATTTGTGATGTATAACTATGGAGTAGATAAAACATGGCTGCGACTTTCATTTTTTCTGCACCAAAACAAGGGATTCCTTTTGCAATTATTGCTTTTCCCTGTGGAGAAATAAAACAATCACGTACCATCTTTCTATCAAAAACTCTTTCAACATCGTCATCATGTCCAAAGATCTGATCATTCAAAATATTCAAGTTTTAAAAAGCCATTTAAATATCAATTATGGTATTAAAACAAAAACAGAAGCTTTTACCGAAAAATTATTTTACACCTTGTTTGATTCCAATGCCGAATTAAACCAAAGCATCGACGAGCTCGAAATACTTTTTAAAGACATTGCTAAGATTGCTTGCAAAAAACCCGGTAATTTATGCGAATCATTGTGGGACCAATTTTCGTTGCGCCTTCCTGCAGTGCTTGAAATGCTGAATAAAGATGCTAATTTTATTCTCGAAAACGATCCTGCTTCCAACGGTATTGAAGAGGTTTATTTGGGCTATCCTGGTTTTTATGCCATTGCAATTTACCGATTGAGTCATGAATTGTACAAAATGGATTTATTACTATTCTCAAGACTTATGAGCGAGTACGCACACAAGATCACAGGTACAGATATACATGCAGGAGCAACAATTGAATCTCCTTTTTTTATTGATCACGCTACCGGAATCGTAATTGGAGAAACTACCGTTATTGAAAAGAATGTCAAAATTTACCAAGGAGTTACGCTAGGCGCCTTGAGCGTAAGTAAGGATATGAAGGATGCAAAAAGGCATCCTACCGTGGAGAAAGATGTATGCATCTATGCAAATGCAACCATTTTGGGAGGAGAAACAACTATTGGAAAAGGAAGCATCGTGGGCGGAAATGCTTGGGTGACCAAATCTATTCCGGCAAGATCGCTTGTTTTGAATACCACAACTACAGAAGTAAAAATAAAAGAACTAAAATAAAACGTCATTTAGTCACAGTGACAATCACAATATAATTATAATACTATGAAACCTCAAAAATTAGTTGACTTGATAGGCAATACGCCACTTGTAGAAACAGTCAATTTGGTTCAAAATAAGAATGTAAAATTGTTATTAAAATTAGAAGGAAATAATCCTGGCGGTAGCGTAAAAGACAGGGCAGCATATGCAATGATAAAAGGCGCTATGGACAGAGGTGAAATTAAAAAAGGAGACAAACTGATTGAAGCTACCAGCGGTAATACCGGAATTGCGCTTGCCATGATTGCACAAGTTTTGGGTATCGATATCGAACTTGTTCTCCCTGAAAATTCAACCAAAGAGCGTACGCAAACCATGCGAGCGTATGGTGCTACCGTAATTTTGACACCAGCCGAAACAGGAATCATTGGTTCTAGAGATTATGCTGATAAAAAAGTGGCCGAAGGTGGCTACCTGATGTTAAACCAGTTTGCAAATGACGATAACTGGAAAGCCCACTACAAAACTACGGGTCCCGAAATATGGAGAGATACAGAGGGCACTGTAACTCACTTTGTAGCAGCAATGGGAACTACGGGAACCATTATGGGAACTTCGACTTTTTTGAAAGAGCAAAATCCAGCGGTACAAATCGTAGGCGCACAGCCAAGTGACGGATCACAGATTCCAGGTATACGCAAATGGCCGCAAGAATATTTACCAAAAATATTTAACCCATCCAAAGTAGACCAAACAGTAGATGTATCTGAGGAAGAAGCGCGCGCAATGACCAAACGACTAGCAGTTGAGGAAGGAATATTTGCCGGCATGAGTAGTGGAGGATCTGTTGCGGTTGCGGTACAAATTGCAAACCAAATTGAATCGGGTGTAATTGTAGCGATCGTTTGCGACCGTGGAGACCGTTATCTGTCTTCAGATTTATTTGATTAGTTCTTTATTTTATGACTAATTCTTTATGACTAGAAATAAGTATTGTAAAGATTAAGCATAATTAAAATTGAAATTAGAAAACAGTACTGACATTTAGAACTACTTTCGAAAAAATAGTAAAACAAAACAAGGCGCTAGAAAAACTAGCGCCTTGTTTGTTATATTGTAACCTGTATGAATTATACCAAAGTAGCTTCAGAGGTTATGGCAGTATTAAATAATTTTGAAATAGGACAATTATCTTCCGCTTTTTTGACTAACGATTGAAACTCCTCTTCAGCAATTCCTTCAATTTTTGCTTGCACAATTAAATGCGAACCAGTAATAGTTCCGTCAATTAAGTTGATCATGCATTTGGTCTCAATACTTGCAATTTCAAAACCAGCCTCAGTTATAAAAGCCGACAATTGCATTGTGAAGCAACCTGAATGTGCAGCCGCAACCAATTCTTCTGGATTGGTACCAACACCTTCTTCGAATCGAGATTTAAAAGAGTATTGCGTGTCTTGTAAAGTTGTACTTTGAGTTGTTAGTTTCCCAGCTCCTTCTTTCAAGGAACCGTTCCATACGGCGGTGGCGTGTCTTTTCATTGTTTGTATTTTTTATGTTCTCTCAAATATAAGTATTTCTAAAATAGCACTTTGATTTCTAATTTTCTTTTAATTAAATTTTATGACCCTCTTTTGGCAATGCCCTCACTTTTATGCAAGCATGGCAAACGATATACACTAATTAAATCCTTTCCATTTGGTCGTAATGTAGTATGTTTGCTTTAGTATCAATTCACCTTGTTTACAAAACATATAAGGAGTAATAAAAGTAGCGTCAATACGATATTTTTAGCCAAATCAACTGCAGCATGGGACAAAATTTACAATCGCAAGATTGGCCCTATTTAGGCCGATATAAAGAGGAGAACCTACGTTTACAAAATGAACCTAAAACAACAAACAGAGTCGTTTTTATAGGAGATTCTATTACCGAATTTTGGAGTAAAGAACAGGCTGATTTTTTTTCGAACAAAAACTACATCAACAGAGGTATCAGTGGGCAAACTAGTCCGCAGATGCTTTTGCGTTTTAGAGCAGATGTGATTCAGTTACAACCCAAAACAGTTGTTCTTCTCGCAGGTGGAAATGATATTGCCGGAAACACAGGTGAATCTTCATTAGAAATGATCCTAAATAATATTGTATCGATGGTAGAATTGGCAAAATTTAATCGAATCGAACTGATACTATGCTCCCTTTTACCCTGCAATCATTTTTATTGGAATCCAAAAATAAATCCTTCAAAGAGTATTATAAAATTCAACAGAATGTTGCAAGAGTACGCTTTTGCGAAAAATATCCAGTTTATCGATTATTATTCTGCTTTGGTTGATAATCACTTTGGACTAGCTCTCCAATTTTCTGAAGACGGAGTACATCCAAATTTAAATGGTTATGCAGTAATGAAATCCTTAATCAAACCATTCATTTAATAGAAAATTCCTTTTTTCATTAAACACTCACCTTTTTTTCAATATATTTTAAATTTCTCTTTTTTCCTATAAAATAAGATCAGTATTTTATGCTATAATTACTAATCCAATAGATCAAAAAACTATTAGGATTATGATGCCGTTAATAATTTATATATTTAAAAAAGCATCAAATAGAAAAGAATAACCTTTAAAAAGTACTAAATCATCTATGAAATACACAAAATTAATCGTTTTCTAAGAAAAAACATTCATGGTATAAAGAATTCTTAATATATATATTAGTAATTTTACAATCTAAATTGATAATTTCTATAATTTTTATACTGTTGATAATAAATTATAAAACATAATTCATTTTTACATTCGAATTGTTGCTATAATTTATCAAAACCCGTACTATCATGAAAAAAAAATACTTTTATATTTTTCTCATTACTATATTGTTCATGCACACTAGTCATTCTCAACTTAGTGATTTGCATTATTTACCGCCATTAAAACAGGCGTCCGACAACCAAGCCGTGCAACAACAAGCGTTTTATTTGTCCACACCAACTACAACTTCTTTTCTTATTGATGTCTATCTAGGAACAAGTACCACAGCATTAACCACGTTGACCTTGTCAAACAGTAGCCCTGTTAAATACTCTCTTACAGATGGTGATAACAACATAACTTTAGTCACTAATGCGAATACAGGTGTTGTTCTTAGTAATAGTGGACTCCGATTTAAATCTAGAAATGGCGAAAGTTTTTATGTTAATTATAGAGGTAGATCTACTTCTCAAGCAACCTCATTAACTTCTAAAGGAAGACAGGCACTTGGAACAAAATTTAAGTGGGGAGGTATCCCAAATCGAGGATCCCATGCTACTTTAACAAATACCTTGGGTATAATGTCTGCCGAAGATAATACCGTAGTAACTATAAGTGGTTATAATACTTCTTGTGAATTTAGATTAGGAAATAACTTAGGAGGAATAACTAGTGATATTATTACAGTTACTTTAAACGCCGGACAAAGCTATGTATTGGAAGCATCGCCTAGTCAAAATACTGCCAATAATACTGGTTGGTTAGGGGCGTCTATTAGCTCAACAAAAAACATAGCAATCAGTAATGGAGGATTGAATGTTGGAGTTATATCAACATCAGGAAATAGAGATGCTGGAGTCGATCAACCAGTACCTGAAAATAAAATTGGTAGAGATTATGTTTTTGTGAGAGGTAATGGTAGTAACTCCACTGAATTCCCAATCATAATCGGTACACAAAACGGAACTAATATTTTTGTAAATGGTTCTACAACAGCAATCGCAACGATCAATAATGGAGAATATTTTGAAATTCCTGGTAGTTATTACAGCTCATCTTCAGCTGGCGCAAATATGACTGTAGTTACGTCAAAAGATGCATACGCATACCAATGTATTGCAGGTTCACCTGCAACAAACACCCTTGGACTAAATTTCATAGCGCCCGTTAATTGCTTATTACCAGACACATTAAATAATATTCCTTTAATAAAAGATGTTGCAAGTCTGGATTTTTCTGGAGGTATAACTATTTTAGCCTCTACTACAACTCCTAATAGTGACATTGTTGTAAAAGATGGTGCAACTATCGTTCCTTTACCTACTCCTATACCTGCGGCAGGGCTACCATGGAAATCATTTTATGTACCCAATTTGAATGGGAATATTTCGGTTAAATCTACTGGTCCCATAGCAGTAGGGTTTATTGGAGTGAATACTAATGCAGGTATTGCAGGTTACTATTCAGGCTTCGATACAGTACCAGTTGTTGATTTAAAAATTACGGGAGGGAGCTGTTTACCAGGATCAGATCTAAAAGAGCTATCAGGAAGTTTTGAAGCCTACCAATGGTACAAAGATGATAGTATCATTGCAGGAGCTACTAGTAGCAGTTACACTCCTTCAACTCCAGGTGATTTTTTTGTTAGAGTAACCAAAGGAGGGTGTACTTATGATTCATCAGTTTTATCCGCTTATAATTGTGACCCTGAAATTATACTTACAAAAACAGTTGATAAAAGTAATGTACTCGAAGGAGATACAGTTATTTTTAAAGTGAGTGTAAAAAGTTTAGGTGTAAATCCTGTAACCAATCTTGTTATAAACGATTTGCTACCGTCACAATTATCATTTGTTTCTGCGACAGCTGTACGCGGAACTTGGACTGCACCTAATTGGAATATAGGAACAATGACCAGCGGTGAAATATTTACTATTTTTATTACTGCAAAAGTTAATGATGTTACTGCTAGTTCAACGGTTATCAATACCGTTTCTAATACCCAAGATATACCTGAGGCAGATGTACAAGTAGACGATGACACAGAATCTATCACTATCACTAATAGCGAAATTGATGTTACTAAGACTTCTTTGGCAGCAGCTGATGGAAGGTATGATACTGTGGGTGAAATTATCAATTATACCATTGTTGTCAAAAATACAGGTGATACTAACTTGACCAACATTACAATTACAGATCCAAAGGCAGATACAGGAAGTATATCACCTTCCTCTGTAGCTACCTTAGCAAAAGGTGCTTCAACAACATTTACGGCAACGCACAAAATTACACAAGCAGATATTGAAGCTGGGCAAGTAATTAATTCGGCTACAGCCAATGCTACGCTATCAAACGGTTATGGGATTTCAGATGTATCGGATGATCCTACCAATGCAACTAGCACAACTAATGATCCTACGGTAACATTGATTACGCAAGAAGGAAAGATAAATTTAGAAAAAATTGCTCAAACAGCGGCAGATGGGTCTTATGACACTGTAGGCGAGAATATAATTTATAACCTAACTGTTAAAAACACAGGGAATATCATTCTTAACAATATAACAATTACTGACTCAAATGTATCCTCAAGTAGCATTTCCCCTTCAACTGTGGCAACATTAAACCCCGGGGCTACTACCCTTTTTACCGCCAGCCATACAATCACTCAAACTGATTTGGATAGCGGTAAGGTGACCAATACGGCATCTGTAAAAGGGACAGCAAACAATGGGATAACTACAATTACAGATATATCAGACGACCCAAGTAACCCAAATAATAATGTAGATGATCCAACAGTTACTCCATTAGCATTAAAACCATCTTTAACTATTACAAAAACAGTCGACGATCAATATAACGTAGCTCAAGGTCAAACAATTACTTACACCTATATAGTTACAAATAGTGGAAATATCACAGTAGACAACATCACTATTAATGATAGTCACGTTGCAAACGGAACACTGTCAACACCAAGTATTCAAAGTACAACTGGAACTGATGTAAACACGACTGATAATAAAATAGAATCTTTGGCTTCTGGACAAATAGCGACTTGGACAGCTACCTATTTAGTAAATCAAACTGATATAAATAACCAAACTAATATTACAAATACAGTTACCGCAACCGGAACACCTAGACTAGGAAGCATTACAAATCCTACAGCTAGCAAAGTTGTGAGTGTTCACCCAATCCAAACTGTATGTAGTAATACAAAACTAAGTCATAATTTAATAAATGACGGTCCGTTTACAAATGCTACTTTTAGCTGGGCGGCAGTTTCAAACACAAATATAACTGGAGCTTCCACATCAATAAAAACGACCAATTTAATAGATGACACTTTAATTAACACTTCCGGATTAGATCAGACCATACAATATAACATTACGGTTAAAAACACGTCTGGCACCACAATAGACACCTATAAATATATTGTAACGGTTCATTCTCAACTTATTGTTCCTATCAATGCTTCTTCAATTGTAGAATGTTTAGCAAATGCAACACAACCAACGACACCAATAGTTAAAGATTATAAAGGAGATACTGTAACTCCGACCATCACACAAAATGCAGATCCATTATGTGAAGGAACAAAAGAATATACATTTAATTATACCGATTGTGGGGGCAACGTATCCACTTATAAATACACCTACACAATTGATCATACCATTGCACCAGCAACTATTCCTGCAGATGGTGCAAGCACGATAGAATGTATTGCGAACGCTACAACTCCAACGCCTCCAACTGGAATCAAAGATGTTTGTGGAACTGATGTTACTGCAGTTTTAGCTTCTACAGTAGATTCGCCTGCAACTTTATCTTGTGAAGGGTCAAGAACCTATAATTATACCTATACTGATTGTTCTGATTTGGTTTCGAATTGGAAATATACCTACACAATTGATCATACAAAAGTACCTGCAACTATTCCTGCAGATGGCGCTAGTACGGTAGAATGTATTGCAAACGCTACAACTCCAACGCCTCCAACTGGAATCAAAGATGTTTGTGAAACTGATGTTACTGCAGTTTTAGCTTCTACAGTAGATTCGCCTGCAACTTTATCTTGTGAAGGATCAAGAACCTACAATTATACCTATACTGATTGTTCTGGTTTGGTTTCGAATTGGAAATACACCTACACAATTGATCATACCATTGCACCAGCAACTATTCCTGCAGATGGTGCAAGCACGATAGAATGTATTGCGAACGCTACAACTCCAACGCCTCCAACTGGAATCAAAGATGTTTGTGGAACTGATGTTACTGCAGTTTTAGCTTCTACGGTAGATTCGCCTGCAACTTTATCTTGTGAAGGATCAAGAACCTACAATTATACCTATACGGATTGTTCTGGTTTGGTTTCGAATTGGAAATATACCTACACAATTGATCATACCATTGCTCCTGCTACTATTCCTGCAGATGGTGCAAGTACGGTAGAATGTATTGCGAACGCTACAACTCCAACGCCTCCAACTGGAATCAAAGATGTTTGTGGAACTGATGTTACTGCAGTTTTAGCTTCTACGGTAGATTCGCCTGCAACTTTATCTTGTGAAGGATCAAGAACCTATAATTATACCTATACTGATTGTTCTGATTTGGTTTCGAATTGGAAATATACCTACACAATTGATCATACAAAAGCACCTGCAACTATTCCTGCAGATGGTGCTAGTACGGTAGAATGTATTGCAAGCGCTACTACTCCAACGCCTCCAACTGGAATCAAAGATATTTGTGGAACTGATGTTACAGCGTTTTTAGCTTCTACAGTAGATTCGCCTGCAACTGTATCTTGTGAAGGAACAAGAACCTATAATTATACCTATACTGATTGTTCTGGTTTGGTTTCGAACTGGAAATATACCTACACAATTGATCATACAAAAGCACCTGCAACTATTCCTGCAGATGGTGCGAGCACGGTGGAATGTATTGCGAACGCTACAACTCCAACTCCTCCAACTGGAATTAAAGATGTGTGTGGAACTGATGTTACAGCGTTTTTAGATTCTACAGTAGATTCGCCTGCAACTTTATCTTGTGAAGGTTCAAGAACCTACAATTATACCTATACGGATTGTTCTGGTTTGGTTTCGAATTGGAAATATACCTACACAATTGATCATACCATTGCTCCTGCAACTATTCCTGCAGATGGCGCAAGTACGGTAGAATGTATTGCAAACGCTACTACTCCAACGCCTCCAACTGGAATCAAAGATGTGTGCGGAACTGATGTTACTGCAGTTTTAGCTTCTACGGTAGATTCGCCTACAACTTTATCTTGTGAAGGATCTAGAACATACAATTATACCTATACGGATTGTTCTGGTTTAGTTTCGAATTGGAAATACACCTACACAATTGACTTGACTTCTAAACCAACTGTTCCTGCTAACGCAAGTTCTACTGTAGAATGTCTTGCTAACGCTGTACAACCTGTTGCTCCGCCAGTTACTGATAAATGTGGAACTGCACTTACGCCAGTGATCACTGCTTCGGCTGATCCTGTTTGTGAAGGAACGAAAGTGTACAACTATACATACACTGATTGTGCTTCAAATGTTTCGGTTTATACCTATACCTATACAATTGACTTGACTACAAAACCAGTTGTTCCTGCTAACGCAAGTTCGACCGTAGAATGTTTGGCTGATGCTGTTCAACCAGCTGCTCCTGTTGTGACCGATAAATGTGGAAATACTATAACGCCAGTAATCACAGCTTCGGCTGATCCTGTTTGTGAAGGAACGAAAGTTTATACCTATACATATACTGATTGTGCTTCGAATGTATCTGTTTACACCTATACGTATACACTTGACTTGACTTCTAAACCAATTGTTCCTGCTAACGCAAGTTCGACTGTGGAATGTTTAGCTGATGCTGTTCAACCAGCTGCTCCAGCAGTTACTGATAAATGTGGAAATAATATTATACCAGTAATCACTGCTTCGGCTGATCCTGTTTGTGAAGGAACTAAAGTTTACACCTATACATACACTGATTGTGCTTCGAATGTTTCGGTTTACACCTATACTTATACCCTTGATTTGACTTCTAAACCAACTGTTCCTGCTAACGCAAGTTCAACAGTGGAATGTTTGGCTGATGCTGTTCAACCAGCTGCACCAGTTGTCACAGATAAATGTGGAAATACCATTACGCCAGTAATCACTGCTTCGGCTGATCCTGTTTGTGAAGGAACTAAAGTTTACACGTATACGTACACTGATTGTGCTTCGAATGTTTCGGTTTACACTTATACGTATACACTTGACTTGACTTCTAAACCAATTGTGCCTGCTAACGCAAGTTCAACTGTAGAATGTTTGGCTGATGCTGTTCAACCAGCTGCTCCTCCAGTTACTGATAAATGTGGAAATGCACTTACGCCAGTAATCACTGCTTCGGCTGATCCTGTTTGTGAAGGAACGAAAGTCTACACCTATACATACACTGATTGTGCTTCGAATGTATCTGTTTACACTTACACTTACACTCTTGACTTAACTTCTAAACCAGTTGTTCCTGCTAATGCAAGTTCTACTGTAGAATGTTTGGCTGATGCTGTTCAACCTGCTGCTCCGACAGTTACTGATAAATGTGGAAATAATATTACACCAGTAATCACTGCTTCGGCTGATCCTGTTTGTGAAGGAACTAAAGTGTATACCTATACATACACTGATTGTGCTTCTAATGTATCTGTTTACACTTATACGTATACACTTGACTTGACTTCTAAACCAATTGTTCCTGCTAACGCAAGTTCTACTGTAGAATGTTTGGCAAACGCTGTTCAGCCTGTTGCGCCAGTGGTGACGGATAAATGTGGAAACGCACTTACACCGGTAATTACGGCTTCGGCTGATCCTGTTTGTGAAGGAACGAAAGTCTACACCTATACATACACTGATTGTGCTTCGAATGTATCTGTTTACACTTATACTTATACACTTGACTTAACTTCTAAACCAGATGTTCCTGTTAACGCAAGTTCAACCGTAGAATGTTTGGCTGACGCTGTTCAACCAGCTGCTCCACCTGTTACTGATAAATGTGGAAATGCACTTACGCCAGTGATCACTGCTTCGGCTGATCCTGTTTGTGAAGGAACGAAAGTGTACACCTATACATACACTGATTGTGCTTCGAATGTATCGGTTTACACTTATACGTATACACTTGACTTGACTTCTAAACCAATTGTTCCTGCTAATGCAAGTTCGACTGTAGAATGTTTGGCTGACGCTGTTCAACCTGTTGCACCAGCAGTTACTGATAAATGTGGAAATGCACTTACGCCAATGATCACTGCTTCGGCTGATCCTGTTTGTGAAGGAACTAAAGTCTACACCTATACATACACTGATTGTGCTTCGAATGTATCGGTTTACACTTATACGTATACACTTGACTTGACTTCTAAACCAATTGTTCCTGCTAATGCAAGTTCGACTGTAGAATGTTTGGCTGACGCTGTTCAACCAGCTGCCCCTCCAGTTACTGATAAATGTGGAAATGCACTTACGCCAGTGATCACTGCTTCGGCTGATCCTGTTTGTGAAGGAACTAAAGTCTACACCTATACATACACTGATTGTGCTTCGAATGTTTCGGTTTATACTTACACTTACACTATCGATATGACGATTAAACCAATAGTGCCATCGAACGGTAGCGCTCTTGTGAATGACATTTCGAAAGCTGTACAACCGGCTGCTCCAACTGTTATTGATAACTGTGGTAAAAACATTGTTCCGGTTATCACGGAAAATGTAAGTCCTGTGTGTGATGGTCAAAAGATCTACTATTTCACTTATACCGATTGCGGTGGAAACAGTTCAGTTTATACCTATACATACACGATCGACGTAACATCTACATTAATTATTTCGAATAAAACAAAAATAAGCTGTAGTGATGTTGCTTTGAATTATGATCTTAAAACTACAACACCATTGGTTAACCCTACTTTTACTTGGGTTGCCACAGACAATCCTGCTGTGACGGGTGAAAAAAATGGCAACGGAACAACTATTACTGACGCTATTTTAAATATCAGTGGTGTAACACAAACTGTGAAGTATACCGTTACACCTTTCAATAACAAAGGATGTCAAGGACCTACATTTGAACTGTTAGTTACTGTTAAACCTCAACCGTTTGCTAGTAAAAACCCAACAGATGTAACTTGTAGCACCATTGCTCTTAACCATAATTTAAGTGCAGATGTTGATTTAGCCAATACTACTTTTACTTGGGCTGCTGCCAATAATCCAAACGTATCTGGAGAGACAACCACTAGTTCAATTTCGAACACGATAAAAGATAAATTAGTTAATACTTCGGGCGTTGTTCAAACTGTGGTTTACACAATCACTCCTGAATCTTCTGGAAATTGTACTGGGAAACCATTTACTTACACAGTAACTGTTCGACCTGAAGCAACTTTGATTGTGACAAAAATAACACTTCCTGCTACTGATGGACAATATGATAGCGTAGGTGAAATAGTGAAATATCAAATTACAGTTGAAAATAAAAATGAAGTAACTGTAAGCAACTTAACACTTGAAGATCTTAATGCAGATGCAAGCAGTATTAACCCGAGTTCATTTGCAACGGTAGCCGCTTTTCAAAAAGTAATTTTCACCGCTTCTCATACTATCACACAATCAGATCTAAACGCTGGTCAAGTAGTAAATAGTGCCATAGGTACTGCTTTTGATCCTTGCGGAACAAGAGTCACTGATCTGTCTGATGATCCTGCAACTACGACGCCAAATGATAATACAATCACAAGCCTAGTTCAGAAACCAGTTTTAGCATTAGAAAAAACCTTCACATTCAATGATGAAAACGGTGATGGTTTAGTTCAAAACAATGAAACTATTACCTATAATTTTAAAGTTACTAATACCGGAAATGTAACACTTACAAACATAAGTATCAATGATCCGTTAATGACGGTTAACGGTGGCCCGATTAGCTTAGCTCCTGCTGCTGTAGACGCTACTACCTTTGCAGGTACCTATGTGATTACTCAAGGAACTATTGATTCTGGAAGTTTAACCAACTCGGCTACCGTAACTGGTACAGATCCGAAAGGAAAAATAGTTACTGACATTTCTGACGATCCTAAAAATGCAGCAAATATTGATACCAACGGAAATGGTAATCCTGATGACAGTACAATTTTTGCAATTGTTGCGAAACCGGAATTAACCGTTGAAAAAACAGGTGTCTTTATCGACGCCAATGGAGACGGACTTGCTCAGGTAGGTGAAACTGTTTCGTATAGTTTCGAAATAAAAAATACTGGAAATGTAACGATTACAGGTATCACAGTAAACGATCCGTTCTCACCAGTTACTGGTGGACCAATAACCCTGCTTCCAGGTGCAAAAGACAGTACAACGTTCACTACAGTACATACGTTGACACAAGCAGAAATCAATACTGGAACCGTAACTAATTCTGCTACAGCAGCTGGTAAAGCACCTAATGGAGCAACCATTTCTGATGTATCAGATGATCCTACTACTGCTGCTCAAAATGATGCAACTGTAACCAAACTGACTCAAAACCCATTATTAACGTTGTTAAAAACTGCGGTATTTAATGATGAAAACGGAAATGGATTCCCAGAAACTGGTGAAACAGTATCCTATAGTTTTACGGTTAAAAATAATGGAAATGTTACCCTAACCGGAATAACAATCTCAGATCCTTTGACATCAGTTACAGGCGGACCTATCACGTTGGCTCCAAACAAATCAGATGCTACTACTTTTAAAGCGAACTATACTTTAAAATTAACTGATATCAATGCGGGACAAGTTACCAATACTGCCACGGCCACAGGAAAAGATCCTGATGGAAAAACTGTTGCAACATTGTCTGACGATCCAAACAATGCTACTAATGGCGACAGTGATAATGATGGTCACCCTGACGACCCTACTCTAACCAAATTAGCACCAAACGCAAAATTGAGCGTAACTAAAACGGGAGTATTTAAAGATGCAAACAATGATGGTTTAGCTCAAGTTGGCGAAACTATCGACTATACTTTTGAAGTTTCGAACATTGGAAATGTAAGTGTGACCGGAATTAAAATAACCGATCCATTGGTGACGGTTACTGGTGGCCCTATTTCATTAGATCCAAATCAAAAAAATGGTACTACTTTTAAAGCTACTTATACATTAACTCAAGCGGATATCGATGCTGCAAAAGTGACCAATGTTGCCGTAGCCTCAGGACAAACACCAAAAGGCGCTACCGTATCTGACACTTCTGACGATCCAAATAATCCAACGAATACAGACAACAACGGAAATGGAGAACCAGATGATGCTACCATTACTACTATTCCTGGAAAAGGAAAAGTAAGTTTAACAAAAGTAACTTTGGCTCCGACAGATGGTAGTTATGATTCGGTTGGTGAAAAAATCAATTACTTATTGACCATTACCAATACCGGAAACTTGACACTTTCGAACCTAGCAATAACAGATGCAAATGCGGATATAGGAAGTATTCTGCCAGCAATTATTGCTACGCTTGCACCAGGTAAATCGGCTACTGTTTCGGCTGCGCATTCGATCACTCAAAGCGAAATTGATTTAGGTTCTGTAACTAACAGTGCTTCGGTTACGGCTACCGATACTGCAGGAATTACAGCAACTGATACATCAGATGATCCAAATAATGCAACCAATGCAGATATAAATGGTGATGGAGATCCTGATGACGCTACTGTAACTTCGATTACACAAAAACCAGCTATTTCATTAGAGAAAACATTTGTATTTAATGACGAAAATGGAGATGGTTTCCCGCAGTTGAATGAATCTATTACCTATAATTTCAAAGTTCAAAATACTGGAAAAGTGACCTTGAGTGATATTAAGGTAATCGATCAACTAGTGACTGTACTTGGTGGTCCAATAACTTTGGCTCCAACAGAAATTGATA
Source organism: Flavobacterium faecale (assembly GCF_003076455.1). Lineage (NCBI taxonomy): Bacteria > Pseudomonadati > Bacteroidota > Flavobacteriia > Flavobacteriales > Flavobacteriaceae > Flavobacterium > Flavobacterium faecale. Next base: position 2,409,674 of record NZ_CP020918.1, on the reverse strand, counting down.
ATCATACCTTTTATGCCACTTACAAAATTACACAAGCAAACATCGATGCAGGTTTTGTAAGCAATTCGGCTGTTATAAATAGTAAAGATACTAATGGAAACACAGTGACCGATACTTCTGACGACCCTAACAATTCATCAAATGTAGATGCGAATGGCGATGGAGAACCAGACGATGCTACCATCACAGCCTTAGTTTCGAAACCTGAATTGACTGTTACCAAGATTGGAAGTTTTATTGATGCTAATCAAGATGGTTTAGCGCAAGTAGGTGAAACAATTAGATACCATTTTGAAATCATTAATACAGGTAACGTAACCATTTCTAACATTACAATTGCAGATGCTTTAGTTGCCGTCACGGGTAACCCTATTACATTGGCGCCAAAAGCGAAAAACACCAGCAATTTTGTGGCAATCTATACCCTAACACAAGATGATGTTAATACTGGATTTGTCATAAACACTGCTACTGCATCAGGTCAAGATCCTTTTGGAGGTACAGTAAGTGATCGCTCTGATGATCCTACAACTGCTGCGAAAAATGATGATACCAATACATCTCTTGCAAGAGAGCCACAATTATCATTGTTCAAAACGGCTACTTTTAATGATGAAAATGGTGATGGTCTACCGCAAGCCAATGAAACAATCAGGTACAATTTTGATATCAGAAATAACGGAAACGTTACCATCTTTGGTATTCAAATTACAGATCCATTGGTAGCAATAACCGGTGCACCGCTTGATTTACAACCTACAGAAGGCAATGACACGCACTTCTCTGCGCTATACACAATCAAACAAAGTGATATTGATTCTGGAGGTATTACCAACTCTGCTTTGGCTGTAGGGCAAGACAAAGATGGTTCGAAAGTGACTGATGTAAGTGACTTCTCTGATGATCCAGACAATCCAAACGATGAAGATTTAAATGGAGATGGTGATCCTGACGATCCTACCGTAAGTGCTTTAACCGGAAAAGCAGCTTTGAATATTACAAAAACTGCAACGTTCAACGATACCAATAATAATGGATTTGCAAATGTGGGAGAAACAATTACCTACGCTTTTGCTGTATCTAATATTGGAAATCTAAGTTTGACGAATGTCAAAGTAACAGATCCAATTGTTACTGTATCGGGAGCAGCTATTAGTTTGTCACCTGGGCAACTTGACGCAACAACTTTTAAGGCTGTTTATAGTATCACTCAAGAAGATTTAGATACCGGAAAAGTAAGCAATACGGCTGTAGCTTCTGGTCAAGATCCAAATGGAATCGTAGTTAAAGATTTCTCAGATGATCCAAACAATACAGCAAATGCAGACCTCAACAATGATGGTAATCCAGATGATGCAACTGTAACTTCTTTCCCTGTGCAAGGAAAAATCAGCATCCTTAAAACTGCCTTGGCAGCTGCAGATGGTGCCTATGATACTATTGGAGAGAAAATCACTTATTCTATTGTAGTGACCAATTCTGGAAGCACGACCTTATCCAATATTAAAATTACAGATACAAATGCCGATCTAGGAACGGTAGTACCAAGTACAATATCGGTACTGAGTCCAGGGAAATCGGTAACTATAACCGCTATACATACCGTAACTCAAGCAGATTTGAATGCTGGTTTTGTAAGCAATACGGCTGCAGTACGAAGTAATGATGCTTTAGGAAATGTAGTATCTGATTTATCCGATGATCCTACTAACCCAGCAAATATTGATGCTAATGCTGACGGTGATCCTGATGATGCAACGGTTTCTGCAATGGCGCAAAAACCACAATTGCAATTAACTAAGGCTTCTACCCTAGCACCTGATGGACTTTGGGATACAATTGGTGAAGTGATTTTGTATAATTTAGTATTGACCAATACTGGAAACGTAACTTTAACAAATGTTGCGGTGACTGATGCCAATGCTGATGCAGGGAGTGTAACTCCAGCCAGTTTTGCTACATTATTACCAGGTCAAAAAGTAACTTTGACGGCAAAACATACCATTACGCAAGTTGATTTGGATAAAGGAGCTGTTACAAATACAGCAGTTGCTACGGCAAAAGATCCTAAGGGTGGAAATGTAACCGATGATTCTGATGATCCAAACAATGATACCAACAAAGATACTAATGGTGATGGTGAGCCTGATGATGCAACCGTAACCGTTACACCGCAATTGGCCATTTTAGAGGTGACCAAAGTAACCAACAACCGCACGTTTACAAAGGTAGGTGATCCTATTCTGTACACTATTGTTGTTACTAATCGTGGGAATATCAATTTACTGAATGTTAATGTGAGAGATAATAACGGAACCTTTACAAGCCAATCATCAGTTAATGTATTGGCCCCAGGTAAATCGTTTACCGTTACCGCTACGCACTTAACGACAGCAGATGATATCTTATTTGGCTACATCGATAATACAGCGGTAGTCCATGCTTTGATTCCGAATTCGACCACAACAATCGAAGAAGATTCTGATGACCCAACCAATACAACCAATGTTGATATTGATAAAGATGGTGATTTTGAAGATCCAACTACTAGTTACTTAGACACTGATAGTGATGGAGTGGCTGATATTATTGATATCGATGATGATAACGATGGTATTTTAGATACTGTTGAAGGAACAATGGATAGTGATGGTGATGGTATACCAAACCATTTGGACATTGATGCAGACAATGACGGAATTCCGGATAACCTAGAAGCGCAAACCACTACTGGATACAAAGCACCTAGCAAAGTTGATCTAAACAAAAATGGTCTCGATGATGCTTATGAAAACGGAACAGTACTAGGACTTACCCCTACCAATACAGACGGAACGGATAATCCTGATTATTTGGATACCGACTCGGATAACGATGGCGTTGCAGACATCATTGAAGCATTCGATAAAAACAAAGATGGTATTCCTGACTTGTTTATTTCTGGAAATGATGCTGATCATGATGGTCTTGATGATAGTTTTGAAGGTGCCAATACAATGGACGGATTTGTAGTCAATAATGAATTCAAAACTGGTAGTAGAGATACGAACAATACCGATGGAACTGACGAGCCTGATTACCGTGATATCGATGATGATAATGATGGTGTGTACACCAAATATGAATTGGATCCAAACAGTGATGGCAATGGTCCTGATGATACAGACAAGGACGGAATCCCTGATTACTTGGATACCGATGATGATGGAGACGGAATATCAACAAAAAGTGAGGGAGCTGATCCTAATGGTGATGGAAATCCGAATGATGCTGTAGACGGAAATGCCAATGGTATTCCGGATTACTTAGAAGTTGGAAATTATAACCTTACGCTTCCTGCGGACGAAATAGAAGTCTTTAGTGCAGTATCACCAAATGGTGATGGCGACAATGATGTTTTGGTACTAGGACGTATCTACGAATTCCCAGAAAACACGGTCCAAATTTACAACCGTTGGGGAATATTAGTTTACGAAACTGTTGGTTATGGTTCTCATAACAATTTCTTTAGAGGATATTCTGAAGGACGTGTAACCATCAGCAAACAAGAAAAATTACCAACTGGAACGTACTTTTATGTTATTAAATACAAATCAAATGGATTTGATAAACGTAAAGCAGGTTACATTTATTTACAAAATTAAGTCGGCAACAAAAGCTGAATAATTTGAATACCAAAATGCCAGTTTTAACTTGATCACTATATGCGATTTGAGTTTAAACTGGCATTTTTTCTTTAAGTCAAAAGATTTCGCTGTGATTTTAAACTGTGTGTTTTTTAATATGCTATTCTTATTTCATCAACCTATAAGCGCTTTGACATAAGTTTTTTTTTAGATCGAAAGCAAAAAAGCCTGATAACGAACAATACGTTATCAGGCTTTTATATTTTAAGGAAAAGATTTATTCTGAAATCTCTACAACCTCTAGGTCAAAAATCAAGTCTTGTCCTGCAAGAGGATGATTTCCGTCTAAGACAACTGTTTCATCTCTAACTTCTACAACTATTAGATTCATTTCTTGTCCTTCTGGAGTTCTAGAAACTAGCCCCATCCCTACTTCTGGAGTCATCTCTGGTGGCAATTCTGCTTTAGGAACTTCAATAAATAAATCCTCACGAGGCTCACCATAAGCGTCTTCTTTGGCAATATTTATTGTTTTTTTCTCATTTACTTTCATATCAATAAGGCCTTTTTCAAAACCAGGAATTAATCTCCCTTGTCCTAGAGTAAATGCAATAGGCTCTTTACCTTCAGAAGTATCAAATACTTGTCCGTCTGCTAGTTTTCCTGTGTAATGTACTTTAACCGTGTTGTTTTCTTTAACTTGAGTCATACTATTTTTCAATTTTGTAAGATCTATTTTTCGAATAAAAAGACCTTTGTTTACATATAATTAACCACTTCATTGCCAAAACTACGCCAAAGCTATTTCCTTGACAGATTGTACCCTTTCTCACAAGTTTGCGATAGCCAAATTACGCCTGAGCCCCACCTATCACACGCGAGAGCAACGCCTGTCACAATCGGAAAATATGGCAGTATCCTGTATTTTAGGACGATTAATAATGCTAAAGCCAAGGATATTCGTAAAATTATAATGTTTCGGAATGGAAATTAGAAACTAAACATTAGTACAAATAAAAAAAACCTCCCTTTTAATTTCTTATCTTAACACCTACAATTAATCATTCTAGAAACTTCTATTGACAAACCATAAAAAGATATGACACAAAAAATTAAAATGTACGGTGCAGAATGGTGCCCCGATTGCAGAAGGACAAAGGGCTTTTTTACTCAAAACAATATTGAGTTTGAGTACATCAATCTTGATATCACTCCAGACGCATCCAAATTGGTTGAGGAATACAATAACGGAAAAAGAATCATACCAACCGTAGTCATACACGAAACTGCACATAGCAACCCTCAAAACCATGAACTTGCTGCTATTTTAGGTATAAACAAGCAGGGAACCGTTAAATTATATGGTGCCGATTGGTGTCCTGATTGTCGCAGAGCCAAACGTTTTTTGCAAGATAACCAAATCAACTTTGAATTTATTGATGTAGAAAACACCGAAGGTGCTAGTGAATATGTTATGAAAGTCAATAATGGTAAACGTATAATACCAACGATCCTAATAAATGACACGCCCTACTCTAACCCCGACAATAACAAATTGACGGAGCTGTTACATATTGATAAAGTTACCGACACACGTATCTATGATGTACTGATTGTGGGTGGTGGCGCATCTGGCTTGACTACTGCCATCTATGCACAAAGAGATCGTTTTGATAGTATAATTTTAGAAAAAAAGAATATTGGTGGAAATGCGTTTATAACTAAAAAAATAGAAAACTACCCAGGCTTTAAAGAAGTTTCAGGTCCAGATTTGATGGATCGAATGGAACAGCAAGCCGCAACTTTAGGAGCAAAAATCGAAACCGGAGTCGAAATTGTAAGTATCGAAAGAGTTGGCAATTTTTTTAAAGTATACACCAAGTCCGAAGAATACAGAGCCAAATCGATAGTGATTAGTACCGGGAGTACGTATCGCACGCTAGGCATTCCGGGTGAAGCCGAATTAATAGGATCAGGTATTCATTATTGCGCAACTTGTGATGGCGCTTTTTATAGAGATAAAGAAGTCATCGTTATTGGTGGTGGAAACAGTGCGCTTGAAGAAGGAATGTTCTTAGCAGGATTTTGCAAAAAAGTAACGATTATACATCGCGGCGAGAAATTTTCTGCTGACGAAATATACACTGAAAAACTAACATCGTTCGAAAATATTGAAGTTCACCTGAACAAAAAACCAAAAGAATTTATTGCCGATAGCGATGGTAATTTTGATAAATTGATTTACAGTGACAACGAAACTGAAAAAGAAGGAGAACTAACAGCCGATGGCGTCTTTACCTTCATTGGTTTAATCCCTAACACCAAACCTTTTGAAGGATTTTTAAATTTATCAAATAGTGGTCACATTTTAACCAAAAATCTTAACCAAACAAGCGTTGAAGGAATTTTTGCAGCAGGAGACTGTCGTTTTGGAGCTATTGCACAAGTTGCAGCCGCTACAGGTGAAGGCGTTGTGGCTAGTTATGGATTGAAAGAATATCTAAAGAAGTAAACTTAACCCTAATAAAAGCATAAAAAGAGCCTCGTTTTTTAAAAAAAACGAGGTTTTAATTAATCAGTTATAACCGCAAATATTGATGTCTCACAGCTCATCATCAGAAGTTTTAGCTAACAATACAAAATCTATAATAATGAGCCAAATTGAAGAACTGAATCTGCAAGGTTTTATAATAATTAATGACGTTTATAGCGATAATGAAATTGCTGAACTAATTTCTGTAATCGAAAAAAACAGTCTATTGAAATCTGAAAAATCTACCTTCAGAAAATCTGAAGATTTATTTGCGATTAGACAATTTTTAATAGAAGTTCCTGAAATATTGGATACCATTTTAAACGAAAAACTAAAAAAAATTATAAAGTTAAATTTTGGAGAAGATTATTTTATTACAAAATCAATTTATTTCGATAAACCAGAATTGTCAAATTGGTTTGTCGCTTATCATCAAGACTTGACAATCTCTGTTAATAAAAAAATAGAACTTGATGATTTCATCAATTGGACAACAAAACAGAATCAATTTGCGGTGCAGCCACCAAAAAAAATTCTTGATAGAAACTTTACGATCCGAATTCATTTGGACAAGACAACTAAAGAAAATGGTGCATTGAAAGTTATCAATAAATCACATTCAAAAGGAATCTGTAGAAGCGAAAATATGAAAATGAATGGAGAAATTGAAAGTTTTTGCGAACTTGAAAAAGGAGGCGTTATGATTATGAAACCTTTACTTTTTCACGCTTCAAACAAAACGACAAATTATGAAAGAAGGCGAGTAATTCATATTGAATTCAGTAATCAAGAATTACCAAAAGAATTAGAATGGAACGAGCGAACAAATTTAAATATTATATAGGGTTTTCTGAGCATTTAATTGATAGGTTATTGCTACTTAAATCCACTCACTAAATTGGCGATTAATTGCAAAATAGTCAAACCTTAGCCCCTAATGATGCATAGGGTCAATGAGAATATGTTCTAAATACAAACTCGATTTTAAAACAAAAGTACTTAGTGAATCATTGTACAAAAGCAGTCGCTAAAATGTATTTAGAATTAATTTTTAATCAAACCAGTTTCTTGAAATTCTTGCTACGACATCATGGTCATCCTTGTGTATAAATTCATTTTTTATAGCACTGTACTGGTAATCTGCTTCCCATTCTTTGAAATTGGCAGCAACTTCTTTTATAGCGTTACAGATAAATTCGATTTCATTGTTGGTTAACGTGGGGTGAATTGACATACGTATCCATCCTGGACGAGCGATTAAACATCCCTTCAAGATTTCATCTTCAATAGATTTTGAAGTAGATTCGTCTACGTTTAGCAAATAATGGCCATACGTACCAGCGCAGGAACATCCGCCTCTTGTTTGCACACCAAATCTATCGTTCAATAATTTGACGATTAAATTATAATGCGAATTTGTAATATAAAACGAAAAGATACCTAAACGTTCCTTATGATTTGGTGCCAAAATATGTAGATTTTCAATCGAAGACAATCGATCAAATATAATAGCATTAAGTTCGTTTTCTCTATCCCGAATATTCTGAATTCCCATTTTCTCTTTTAACTTGATGGATAGCGCAATCTTAATGGCTTGCAAAAATCCTGGAGTACCACCATCTTCGCGAGTTTCAATATCATCTACATAATCATGTTGCCCCCAAGGATTGGTATAACTCACTGTACCTCCACCTGGACTATCAGGAACTAAATTTTTGTAAAGTTTTTTATTGAATATCAGTACACCTGTTGATCCTGGACCACCCAAAAATTTATGAGGAGAAAAAGTGATGGCATCCAAATACTGCTCTTCATCTTCTGGGTGCATATCGATCTTTACGTATGGTGCAGAACAAGCAAAATCTACAAAGCACAAGCCATTGTTGTTGTGCATCAATTTTGCCACAGCATGATACGGTGTCTTTATCCCTGTAACATTTGAGCAACCCGTTATGGCAGCAATTTTTATAGGTGTGTCTTTGTATTCGTTCAATAATTTTTCTAATCCTAGTAAGCAAGGTAAGCCATTATCATCTGATGGAATCACTTTCACTTTTGCAATCGTTTCTAACCAAGACGTTTGATTGGAATGATGCTCCATGTGAGACACAAAAATTATGGGTCTTTTTTCTTCAGGAATATCAGTATATTGTTTTAGGTTCTCACTTAATTTAATACCTAGAATCCTTTGAAATTTATTAATAGCACCCGTCATCCCTGTACCTTCTGTTATCAAAACATCATCGTTTGAAGCGTTGACATGTTTTTTGATAATGGCTCTAGCATCATGATAAGCATGTGTCATGACGCTACCTGTGATAGCGTTTTCTGTATGTGTGTTGGCGACAAAAGGTCCTATTTCATTCAGTAGTTTCTCTTCAATAGGTCTATACAAACGACCACTAGCGGTCCAGTCTGCGTAGATTATTTTTTTTCTTCCGTAAGGTGACTCAAATTCTTGATCGTTTCCAACTACATTGGCTCTAAACGCTGCAAAGTAAGACTCTAGATCGGTACTTTTCTGAATTGGATTAGAATGTTCTTTATTTGATAAAGTATTTACTGTACTCATAGTCAACACGTATTAGCGGTTTGTAAAGTGTATTATAAAACAGACTGCCTTGGATGATTAACCATACAAAGGGCAAAAAGTAAAAATACGCAAAACGATTTAAGATATAAAAATAAAACACAAATCTAGGTTAAACCTTTGATTATATTGATGTTTTTAACAATCTGAATACTGTTTTTAGCGAAATTCATCTTTAGTTTTCTAAATCAAAGGAATACTACCTACAAACAATGAGGAGTATTTAGTCGCTTTTGCCAAACTAGCTTTCCGAAAGCTGCTGAACCCACAAAGAAAATCATTACAATTCCCTATTTTTGTTGCTCTACAATCATTAATATTCATGTTTTCGAAAAGTAAATTTAAAGAATGGGTTAACCGCTACAAGTATGCAGAACTCGCTGCGACGAGCACAGCCCTGCTTTGCTCGCAACTGAGCTATTTTTTTGATGGCGTGACAACGGCTTACTTGATTACGTTTGCCGAATATTTTGCGTTTTATAGCGTAATCATCTGGATTTCTTATCTTCAATTGCAGAAGATACCAAAACAATCGGAACAAGAAAACACCTTTAAAACAATAGCCGTTTTAGCCAAAAACATCTTATTGGAGTTTGGTTATCCTGCTGTTTTGGATTTCTTTTTTTTGCGTCCGTTTTGTATGTATTGGTTGCCTATTGTGACAGGAAATGCAGTAATAGGAATTTTAATGGGTAAATTATGTGCCGATGTTGTCTTTTACTTTTTTTCGATTGTAAATTATGAACTCATGAAATCAAAAAATACCTAAGAACATTTAACTTGGCTGCACGGAGCTATTACAATTCAAGATTGTTACATACTATTTCTACTAAATCACAAGACCATACCACAAAAACATTAAATAATAATGTTTATTCAATTATTCTCGCTTATCCATTTTTAACCTTTCATCTATGGGTAAAATGATGAATTCAACCACCTCAACTTTTCCGAAATCTTTAAATAATGGATTTAGTATAATATTACTTTCTAATCCAACAATTGTAGAGGGGACACGCAAGGCAAATACGTCTCGATCTTTTGCAAGTTGTGTAAAAATAGCCGTTGTTTTGGAAGTATACGGATATTGATTCCACTCTTCTGGTAGTTCTTTTAGATCTTGAATTACCCATTCGTCTGGGAATTCAATTTTAGCCACTACTATTTCTTTGGGCAAGTAAGCGATATTTTCTGAGTGGACATAATACTCCAGCAATGCCAAAGAAATATTTTCGGAGCAATATACTGCACGTGTTCCTATTTCGTTCCACCTTCCGCCCACTTTTTCAGCTCCTATTCCAGAAAGGGTTAAATCTTTGTATTTAAGATTGGCTATTCTATAAACGACCATTAGCTATACACATTATATTGAATTCGGATAATTTCACTCTCGACCATTTCGAAACCAAAACTACTATCTAATAATTCAAAAGGTAGTTTATTACCGAGCGTTCTAGAGGGCGTCATTAACCATTGCTTAAAATCTTCTTTGGAATCAAAGACTTCATAACCAAGTCCAAATAATCTCGCTAGTTCATAGATACGCTCTGAGGTTTCTTTGCTATAAACAGCCTTCTTTTGCATACTACTTATTGAAGCTGGTAAGATAGGTTCAAACTCTTTTTCTGTCGAATCAATATAATCTATCAATTGTTTCCAATCTGGTTTTTTTACCCCTTGGCGAATACGGTCAATTAACTCCATCTTAAAACTAGGCGCATCTTTACCGTGAAGTACGACCCAAGAGGGAGAAAATTCAGCAAAATTAACCGCTTTCAAATTCTTTAATGGAGTTTGTATTACTGCAGACGCTTTTTTTGCCTTAGTTCTAGATGTTACTTTATTATCCATAATTGTATTTTTACGCTTAGATTATAGTAAATATACAATAATTAAAAATGAACCTTCCATATTCACCTACTTTATTTTATTTTATTTCAATTATAATCTAGTACCCAACTCACCTGCCCCCGATTGCAGCGAAAAACCCGGAGCTTTGCTGGCATGGTAGTACTTGACTGTAAATAGCGACCGAAGGAAGCTCCTTTGCAGGCTTAGTACTACTGCCAGCAAAGCGAGGATTTGTAGCGAAAAGCGGGATTGGGCCCAAAAAAATCTCTTATTCGAATAAAAACGCCTTCCTTTTTAAAAATATTTCACAATTTGAATTTATAAAAGTTTACAAACGCTTATTTTTGCCGCATGAGTAGAAAAAATACAGACAAAGTTGTCTTTCATCAGATAAAAGTCCTTGATGCAGGTGCAAAAGGCGTTTCGGTAGCAAAGGCTCCCGATGGTAAGGTAGTGTTCATTCCCAATGTAGTGCCTGGGGATGTAGTTGATGTGCAAACGTTTAAGAAACGTAAGGCCTATTATGAAGGGAAAGCCGTGAAATTTCACGAGTTCTCTGAGCATCGTGTGGAACCAGTTTGCGAGCACTTTGGTGTTTGTGGCGGTTGCAAATGGCAAAATATGAACTACGACCAACAGTTGTTTTACAAACAAAACGAGGTTAAAAACCACTTGCAACGTATTGGTAAAATCGAATTGCCAGACTTTGAGCCTATTTTAGGTTCGGAGAAGAAATTCTTTTACAGAAACAAAATGGAATTTTCGTTCTCTAACAGCCGTTGGTTGACTGAGGCTGAAATTGCAAGTACAGAAGATCTTGGAAACAGAAATGCACTTGGATTCCATATTCCGAAAATGTGGGACAAGATTCTAGACATTAATAAATGTCATTTGCAGGAAGATCCTTCGAATGCGATTCGTAATTCAATTCGTGATTTTGCAAACGCAAACGGATTAACCTTCTTCAACCCAAGAGAACATTCTGGATTGTTGCGCACCGTAATGTTGCGTACATCATCTACGGGAGAGATCATGGTATTGATTCAGTTTTTTGAAGATGATAAAGCCAACAGAGAATTGATTTTGGATCATTTGCATGCAACTTTCCCAGAAATCACTTCGTTATTGTATGTGATTAACAACAAAGCAAACGATACTTTGTATGACACGAATGTAAAATTGTACAAAGGTCGTGACTATATTTTGGAAGAAATGGAAGGGTTGAAATTTAGCATCAACGCTAAATCATTCTACCAAACCAACTCGAACCAAGCCTATGAATTATACAAAATTACACGTGATTTTGCAGGATTGACAGGAGAAGAATTGGTGTATGACTTGTATACAGGAACGGGAACAATTGCTCAATTTGTTTCGAAAAAAGCAAAAAAAGTGATTGGTGTCGAAAGTGTGCCAGACGCTATCAAGGATGCAAAAGCGAACGCAGTGCGCAATAATATTGACAATTGCGAGTTTTTTGTTGGAGATATGAAAGTAGTTTTTAACGACGCTTTTATTGCGCAACACGGACAACCAGACGTAATCATTACTGACCCACCAAGAGACGGAATGCACAAAGACGTGATCGAACAAATTATGAAAATCGCTCCGAAAAGAGTGGTGTACGTAAGCTGTAACTCGGCTACGCAAGCACGTGATTTGGCTTTGATGGACGAAAAATACAAAGTAACTCGTGTGCGCCCTGTGGATATGTTTCCGCAGACGCATCACGTAGAGAATGTGGTCGTTTTGGAACTACGTTAATTAGTGCTCAGTTTTCAGTTTTCAGTTTTCAGTTTTCAGTTTTCAGTTTTCAGTCGCAGTCGCAGTCGCAGTATTCAGTGTGCAGTATACGGTTACATATAGGAACTTGCATGCACGTAAACTGAATACCGCAACTGAATACTACGACTGAATACCGCGACTAAATACTGTGACTGAAAACCGAGACTGTATACCGAGACTGTATACCGAGACTGTATACCGCGACTGTATACCGCGACTGAAAACTGAGACTGAAAACTGAGACTGAAAACTGAGACTGAAAACTGAAAACCGCGACCGAACACTGAGACAAAAAAAACTCACATAATATGAAATATATTCTAATTTTGCTCCTAGCGCTACTTACTACTTTATCGAGTTGTGAGAAGGATGACATTTGCGATGCTGCAACGAGTACTACGCCACGATTGGTCATCGATTTTTATGATTTTAATGATCCTAGCACAGCAAAAGCCGTAATCGACTTGACTATTATTGCAGAAGGTATGACCGATGGAATTACTTATCAAAGCAGTACTTTAATAAACGGAAGCACTGTATCTATCCCTTTGAAAACAACGGCTGATCAAGTAAAATATAGGTTCATCTTGAATTATGGAAGTACGACTACGTCACTAACAAATGAGGATGATATTGAATTTAACTATATCCGTTCAAGTCTTTTTGTTTCTAGAGCTTGTGGTTACAAAACGGTTTATGAACTGAATCAATTGAATCCTTATATATGGACCGATGGTGCCACTGCAGATGAACTATGGATTAGAGAAATCGTTCTAGAAACAAGATCAATCACTAACGAAAATGAAACACACCTTGAAATATTTCATTAAGATTGCCCTTATGCTCACGCTGTTTGTAGGCCACGCACAAGAAACGACTTCAAAAAAGCCGATTCCGCCTGCTAGTCGTGGTGTTTTGCCTGAAAAGGCCGAAAGTGCGACCCCAAAGGCGAGGCCAATTAATGCAATAGATACTTTGACTACGACGCCAAAAATAGATCGCTATGGACTCCGTGTAGGACTGGATTTGTACAAGATAAGCCGTGGATTTTATGATAAAAACTATAAAGGTCTTGAACTTGTAGCTGACTACCGTTACAATAAAAAGTACTTTATAGCTGCAGAAATTGGTACTGAAAACAAAACCACAGATGATGATAGGTTGAATTTTACGACCAAAGGATCGTATTTAAAAGCTGGTTTTGACTACAATGCCTACGAAAACTGGTTGGACATGGAAAACATAATATCAATTGGTTTGCGATATGGTTTCAGTACTTTTAATCAAAATTTAAATTCATATCGAACATACAATACCTCTCAATATTTTGGTGAGAATGAGACGATCATCACAGATCGTTCTTATAATGGTTTGACAGCTAGCTGGGCTGAAGTTGTTGCCGGATTAAAAGCAAAGGTTTTTGACAACGTCTTTGTTGGCTTTAGTCTAAGACTAAATACTTTGATTTCGAACAAAAAACCAGCTGATTTTGACAATTTGTATATTCCTGGTTTTAATCGAACTTACAACGGAAGTTTTGGTGTTGGGTTCAATTATACCGTAACCTACTTCGTACCCTTGTACAAGAAAAAAGTGGTTCCGGTTAAGAAAAAGTAAGTATCCATAATTAATATTGCATTACAATTTTAAACTTAGATTGTTATCAAAAAATGGCTGTCACTTATTTAAAAGTACTTTCATTACCTGCTTTGACTCTTAAAATTCAGTAGATTGATTTACAACTAAAGACTTTATTATCTAACAGTCATAAGTTATTTTTATAAAAAAAACGTTAGCAGAAAAAATTCTACTAACGTTTTTTTTGGCTTTGTACTGAATTGAAAAACAAATGCATTTCCTGTTCCTTCAGTATCATTCTCTTTTATGAATAGCGATTCGATACGCTATTCTTCTACTTTTTTAATCACTTTTCGGGCAACTTCAATTTTGAATTTTTTACCCTTCATTTTTTCATCACGTACAAGACGGAGCAAATCATTTACTTTTCCGAATTTTACGGCGGCGAAGGAGATAAAGTCTTTTACTTCAATTAAACCCAAATCGCCTTTTTCTAATTTTCCTTTTTGAGAAAAGAAACCTACGATATCAATTTTGTTCAGTTTGGTTTTTTTACCACCACTAATGTAAATCGTTTGATACAAAGGTGGCTTCGGAATACTTTTGGCTGCTTCTACATCCAATACTTGCATGGAATAGTCAATGTAATCCATTTTTTTCTCGCTGTCGTTGGCAACAATATAAGCCGTTCCAGAGGCATGCATACGTGCTGTACGCCCGTTACGATGCGTAAACTCATCTTCTTTCGATGGTAAATGATAATGAATAACGTGATTCATCTCTGGAATATCCAATCCACGAGCAGCTAAGTCTGTTGTGATCAAATAACTCATACTTCCATTTCGAAACTGAATCAAAGAACGCTCACGTTCATCTTGATCCATTCCACCATGGTAATACGTAGCATAAATTCCCTTTTCGTTTAGGGTGTCACTAATACGTTCTGCCGCATCACGATGGTTGCAAAATACAATCGCCGATTCTGATTTTAATGAACAAATCAAATTGAATAACGTATTGATTTTGTCACGCTCCTTAGATACTACCAATCGCATTTCAAGATTGCTCTCAGATGCTTCTTCCTCTTCAGGAATAAAATCCAAAACCGTTGGATTTACCACTCTTGTGTATTTTGGAATTTCGATATCTGAAGTTGCAGATACCAAAACGCGCTTATTTAGTTTTGGCAATTTACCAATAATGAAAGACATTTGCTCATGAAACCCTAATTGAAGCGACTTGTCAAACTCATCCAAAATAAGTGTTTGAATTTTGTCCAATCGGAAGGTACCGCGTTCAATATGGTCAGCAATTCTACCTGGAGTTCCTATTAAAACCGCAGGAGGATTACTTAAATTTTTAATTTCAGTATCTATTGAGTGTCCACCGTAGCATACGTTGACTTTATAATCGGTTCCCATTTTCTTCCAAACTTGTTCAATTTGCAGTCCTAATTCTCTCGAAGGAACCAAAATCAAGCATTGTACAGATAAAAACTGAGGTTGTAGCATTTCTAAAATAGGCAACAAGAACGCCAGTGTTTTACCGGAACCTGTTGGTGATAATAACAAAATATTATTGTCATGCAAAATAGCATCTTGAGCCACTTCTTGCATTTCATTCAATTGGGCAATACCCAAATTCTTAAGTATATTTTGAGGAAGGTGTTTTGAATTCATTTCTATAATTTGTGCAAAGGTAGTCAAATTTGTTGGCTAGACGATTTTCGGGCTCAAAAAGGCATTCGAACTAAGGCAGACAAAGCAACTTTTTTTGATGAATAATCGCTGTAATTTGCGCAGTTGAATTCAATGTCAAAAAATTACATACACCAATTTTCAAGTAACCAAATAATTTATTCAGTAACATTCCACCTAGATTAGTGTAAGATAATATGTCTTGGCAGTATTTTTTTATTTCTAAAATTCATCTGATTCGCTCCTAACTATAGCCATTAGGTTGCCGTTGACACTATAATTACCTACATTTAGCTCTATTTGAAAAAAACTTGACATGGCATCATCAAACATCGGACTAGGTACAGCAGCAATCGGCAGACCTCATTACATCAATATCAGAGAATCATCCGAAGATGCTTTTGACCTTCAAGCTTTTAAAAAAAAGGCTTTCAAAGTCCTAGACGCTGCCTACAAAAAAGGTGTTCGATACTATGATACCGCTCCAGGTTATGGCATTGCCGAACAAATTTTGGGCGAATGGTTGCTAACAAAAAACGACCCTTCTGTTGAAGTAGCAACTAAGTGGGGATATGTTTACACCGCCAATTTTGACCTACATGCAGACATACACGAGTTTAAAGACCATAGCGTTGAACAACTGACGAAACAATGGGAGGATTCAAAAATTTTATTTCCAAATCTAACGAGTTTACAAATTCATTCGGCCACCTTTGATTCTGGGGTTTTGGAAAATGAAGCCGTCCATCAAAAAATGTTCGAAATCAAAAAAAGTCAAAATATTAAAATTGGACTTAGCGTTTCAGGAGCGAATCAAGTTGACATTTTGAAGAAAGCTTTAGAAATCAAAATAGAAGACGAACCACTTTTCGAAATTTTTCAAGTCACCTACAATATTTTAGACCAAAGCTTACTTACTATTCTTGATCGAATAAAAAGCAATGGCAATCGCATCATTATTAAAGAAGGACTAGCAAACGGTCGATTGTTGCCCAATGCAGATTATCCGCACTATTATGACCTATATAAGACACTAGCACATTTATCTGAAAAATATGCCGTAGGCAGTGATGCAATTGCCTTGCAGTTTTGCGTTCAATCGGTGGCTCCTTTTATGGTTCTTAGTGGTGCGTCGACGGTCAAGCAACTTAAAGAAAACTTGAAGGTAGGTACTTTTCAACTTTCAGATGAAGATTTGGCCCTACTCTATGCTTTTAAAACCGAACCTGAAGCGTATTGGCAAGAGCGAAAACAACTGCAATGGAACTAGCATTCCCTATTTCTTACTGAACATCATTTATCCTTAAAAACTACGTATCTCATTCGAAATAAAAAATGCGCATAAGTAGAAAAACAATCCCAAAATCCTTAAAAATTCTAATTTAGCATTCGATACAAACACCAAAACAGTGTCTTTTTCGAATAAAACAATCCCGAATACCTAAATAATTAGTGATTTTTCGAACCAAAATTACAAAAAACGCATTTTAGAAAGGCTATGTTCGTTAATCCTCAAATATTAGTACAAATTACAAAACCTTGCTCTTGAATTAAGTATAACTACGTATATTTGCTACGTAATACTTAATATTGATAGTATGATTAAAATAATAGTAGTCGGAAACGGCATGGTGGGTTACAAATTTTGCGAAAAGTTCATTTCAAAATCTGGCCAAGAGAAATATCAAATTACCGTATTTGGCGAAGAACCGAGACGTGCTTACGATCGTGTACACCTAAGCGAATACTTTGCAGGAAAAACAGCTGATGATTTATCAATGTCTACTTCAAATTGGTACGAACAAAACAACATTCTATTAAATACATCAGAATTAATTACAGATATTCATAAGGAGAACAAAACCATTACCACGCATTTAGAAAAAACACATTCTTATGACTACTTGGTTTTGGCTACGGGTTCTGCCGCTTTTGTACCTCCTATTGAAGGAGTAGAAAAAGAGGGCGTTTTTGTTTACAGAACTATCGAAGATCTTGACGCAATTATGGCGTATGCCAAAAAAATAAAAATCAATGGCGCTACTGAGGCTGCTGTACTTGGTGGTGGTTTACTAGGGCTTGAAGCTGCAAAAGCGGTACGTGATTTGGGTCTAAACCCACATGTAGTTGAGTTTGCACCTCGCTTAATGCCAAGACAATTGGACAAAGGCGCTAGTGATATGCTACAATCAAAAATCGAAGCACTTAATATAGGTATCCACCTCAACAAATCGACCCAATATATTGCCGGAGACGATGCTATCACAGGCATGATGTTTCAAGAGGACCAACTTTTGAAGGTAGATATGCTGGTTATCTCGGCTGGAATTAAGCCTAGAGATGAACTAGGACGCAGCGCTGGTCTTGAAGTAGGCGTACGTGGCGGAATTGTAGTGGATAATAAAATGCAAACGTCTGATCCTAGCATTTATGCCATTGGTGAAGTAGCGTTGTACAATCAAATGATCTACGGACTTGTTGCTCCTGGATATGAAATGGCCGATGTGGTAGCCGAACAAATTTTGGGATCTGAAAAGGTCATGAGAGAAAGCATTGACATGTCAACACAGTTAAAATTGATTGGTGTAGAAGTGGCTAGTTTTGGTGATCCTTTTATCGAAAATGAAAATGTAACCGCTATTATTTTCGAAAATAAATTTAACGGAACCTACAAAAGAATCAACGTTACCAAGGATGGAAAAACCTTGCTTGGCGGAATATTGGTAGGAGACTCAAGCGATTACAACAGTTTATTCCAAATTTATAGCAACGCCATGAAACTTCCTGAAAATCCTGAAGATCTAATCTTAGGATCCAGAGGTGGCGAAGCTTCCTCGATGGGTAGCGCAATGGATTTGCCTGATACTGCCGTAATTTGCTCGTGCGAAAATGTAACCAAAGGCGCAATTTGTTGCTCGATTACCGATGGAAGTTGCGAAACACTTGGCGATGTTATCAAAGCAACCAAAGCAACATCTGGTTGTGGTGGCTGTAAACCTATGGTCGTAGACCTTGTCAAAGAAACCCAAAAATCACTTGGAAAAGAGGTGAAAGATGTAGTTTGTGAGCACTTTGCTTACAGCCGTCAAGAATTGTTTGATATCGTAAAAATAAACAAATTCACCAATCATAATGAGGTACTTGGTACTGTTGGAAAAGGTGATGGTTGCGAGGTATGTCGACCGTTATTGTCTTCAATATTCTCTAGTATTTATAATGACACAGCCAACAAGCATGTGACTTCACAAGACACTAATGATCGATTTTTGGCTAATATTCAACGAAACGGAACCTATTCTGTAGTTCCAAGAATGGCCGGTGGTGAGGTTACTGCCGAAAAATTAATCGCGATTGGTGAAGTTGCAAAAGAATACAATTTATATACAAAAATTACAGGAGCACAACGTGTCGATTTGTTTGGTGCAGAACTAAATGATCTCCCAGCGATTTGGAAAAAATTAATAGACAGCGGTTTTGAGAGCGGTCACGCCTACGGAAAATCATTGCGTGCCGTAAAAAGCTGCGTGGGTAATGCTTGGTGTCGCTACGGAATGGATGACAGTACCACATTTGCTATCGAACTTGAAAATCGTTACAGAGGTATTCGATCTCCTCATAAATTAAAAGGTGGTGTTTCAGCTTGTATTCGTGAATGTGCCGAAGCAAGAGGAAAAGATTTTGGTGTGATTGCTGTAGAAGGCGGATGGAATTTATACATCTGTGGTAACGGTGGTGCCAACCCAAAACATGCCGTATTACTGGCCGAGCAAATAGACAAAGAAACCGTTTTCAAATACATGGACCGTTTCCTTATGTACTACATACGTACCGCGGGCCCATTGGTGCGAACTTCAACTTGGTTAGAAAAACTAGAAGGTGGTCTTGATTACTTGAAAAAAGTGGTGATCGATGACAGTTTAGCAATCAATGAAACCTTGGAAGCTGAAATGCAAACTCTTGTAGACACCTTTGAGTGCGAATGGAAACAAGCGATTGAAGATCCTGAAATGATGAAACGTTTCAGTCACTTTACCAACTCTGATGATCGTGATGATTCTATTGAATACATCGCACTTAGAGAGCAAAAAATGCCAAAGGCTTGGTAAGTTTTGATCGAAAAAAAATATAAAAAGCAACCTCAGAATCCTTTAAAACGAGCGTTATCAAAGGATTCAAAACTTAAAAATAGAACAGCATGGAAGAAATACTAGAACAATACCAAACAGTAGCATTAAATGATGTGCAGATATGGTTCAACGCTGGAAAAACAACTGATTTCCCTGCAGATGGCGGTGGATGCGTGAAATATAAAGGAAAACAAATTGCAGTTATCAATTTTGAAAGAAGAAATGAATGGTACGCTTGCCAAAATGTTTGCCCTCACAAAATGGAGATGGTATTGTCAAGAGGTATGATTGGATCGTCTGAGGATACTCCAAAAATTGCTTGTCCCTTGCACAAAAACAACTTCTCATTGGTTGACGGAACCAACCTAAACGGTAACGATTACAAAATCGCAACATATCCCGTTAAAATTGTTGAAGGCGAAGTATTGATTGGCTTTGTTGATTAAATATGTATCTTTGAAGGATCAATAAAACACTTCAAATGACAACGACTCCCTTCCAGCTAGCAAGCCAATGGATTGATGCCGAAAATGCTCAAGATCCAAATATAGACCAACACGAATCCATAAATTTCCCAAAAGAACTGTTGTACTCCAATAGAATGTTTGCGAAACTTATGGATTTTTGTCCTTCTGCTTCAGAGGCGGTACAAATTGCATCCAAAGCGCAACATATTTGTCGTTGGAAAATTGCTCGCGACTCCTACCCTATGGATCGTGTAGGTTATTTGAAATGGAGAGAAGATTTGAAAAAATTTCATGCAAAAACTACCGCTGAAATTCTTGAAAAAGCTGGATATGATTCTGAATTTATTGCTCGAGTAACTTTTTTGATCGAAAAGAAATTACTAAAAAAAGATGCCGAAACCCAATTGCTAGAAGATGTAATCTGCTTGGTTTTTATGGAATTTTATTTAGAGCCTTTTGTAGCGAAACACGAGACCGAAAAACTCAAAAATATCATCCTAAAAACTTGGAATAAAATGTCGGACGCAGGTCATGAAGCGGCATTAAAAATCAATTATTCAGCAGATAATCTAGCATTGATCAAGGAGGCACTCGGAATCTAAGCCTATGAAGAAAAGTATATCAGAAACTGCTAAAAACTTTAATTTCAAAAAATTAAAGCAACGCTATATTTTTGCGCTAGTCACCATTGCGATTACGGTATTATTGAGTCAGTTAGTGGTTCAGTATAACATTAATACGCAATTGGATGATTCGCGATTAATCAATATCTCTGGAAGACAGAGAATGTTAAGTCAGAAGTTAGTGAAGGAGATTTTGATTCTAAATACTTTTACCAATCCGGTTAAAACTGCCGAGCAAATCCAGACCATCGATAGCACGATAAGCTTGTGGACAACAACCCAAAATGCCTTACAATTCGGTGACAAAAAACTGAATTTCCCCAAAGAGCATAGTCCAAAATTAACGGAGCTGTACCAAAATATAAGCCCGAACCTGCAACAAATTATTCAGACATCTGAGCAAATTGTTCAGAATCGAAAATCAGGCGGTAGTCCGGTTTTAAACCAACCTTTGATTAAGCGAGTGCTTTACAATCAAGAGTTGTTCTTAAAAAAAATGAATCAAATTGTAGGGCAATATGAAACAGAAGCTTTTCAGAAAGTGACCTTACAACGAAATATTGAATACGCAATTCTTGCTTTCACTTTACTTGTTTTGCTGCTAGAGTTGCAATTTATTTTTAAACCAACCAACAAAAATATTGAAGAGTTAATCACAAAGCTCTTAACCTCTGAGAAAAAAGCCTTAAAACTGGCTTACAATACAGAGATTTTGAGCGAATCAAAGGAGAACTCGGTAAAGGAGTTGAAGTCGCTTAACTATGCGATGGAAAACACGCTCTTGTATTGTCGCGTTGCCAATGATGGCACGATCATACATATAGGAGAAAAATTTGCCAAACTGATTAATTACACTGCTTTTCATGCTGATAAAAAATTTCCAGAAGTACTTACCTCTGTTGAAAAGGAACAACATTTTTTGAGCCGAATTATTACCGAAAAGCAAAAAAGTGGTTGGCAAGGCGAAATTCATTTAACCAACAAAGACAACGAATCAACCTGGCTGGATTTGTCTATGATTCCGGTTACGATCCGAAAGCAAGAATCTGAGTTACTTGTTATTTGCTTTGATATTACGGTTCGAAAAAATGCCGAGCAAGAAGTAGAGCGTCTAAATGCCGAAAATATCGCAGAAAAAATAAATCAGCAAAAAATCATTTCGAGCAAAATCATCGAAAATCAAGAGAACGAACAGAACCGAATCGCACGTGAGATTCATGACGGAATTGGGCAAATGCTTACTGGTTTGAAGTTTAGTCTCGAAAGTATCAATCTTGATGACAAAGAAAAGTCGGCACAGAAGATTGAATACTTAAAAAAATTATCGCTCGATATTATTAAAGGTGTTCGAACAGCTACTTTTAATCTAATGCCACCAGAATTGAGTGACCACGGTATCGTTTCGTCTATTACAAAACTGACCGTTGAACTATCAAAACTAACCGGGAAAAACATTCTTTTTTACAATAAGTCCGATTTTAATCAACGTTTGGATTCTTTGATCGAAATTAACTTGTACCGCTTAACCCAAGAAGCAATTAACAATGCAATAAAATACGCTGATTCTTCTCATATTATAGTGCAACTTTCGCACAGCAACAGCTTACTGAGCATTACGATTGACGACAACGGAAAAGGATTTGATCTGGCAACCGTTGACCAAAAGAAAACAAGTGAATCTGGTATGGGTTTACTTTTTATGAAAGAAAGAATTCAATACATCAACGGACGCGTGTTCTTTAACTCGATTTTGGGCGAAGGGACCCGAATTACATTTAATATTCCTATTTAACTTTGTTTAGCACGAAGACGCTACCTTTTATAAACCAGAACTATTTTGCAAAAAAATATAAAATAACCTGAGTACAGCTTAAAAATCTTTGAATCCTTTTTTTTCTTCTCGAAAGGGACAATTATCTTTTGGTTACTGATTTCATTTTGAAAAAGATTCCTAATTATTTTCAGTTTTCATCGCTTGATATAAATAAGATTTGCGCTTTTATGGCGTTTTACTTTTTGTTCAAACTAAGGAATAAATACGTATATTGCAGGCCGTTTTAGTGGTAAGTACGTAACCCTATTTTATTCTAAATTAAGTACATTATGAGTGATATTATTCGAGTAGTTTTGGCAGATGACCACGTTTTTGTACGCGATGGAGTAAAATCGCTATTGGAATCAGAAGCGAATATTTTGGTCGTTGGCGAAGCGACTGATGGCCTCGAAGCCCTTACTTTTGTTGAAGAAAGTAAACCTGATTTATTGATTATTGATATCAGAATGCCCAACATGACCGGAATTGAAGCCGTAGATGAATTGCGTAAAAAGGGTAATATGGTCAAAACAATCGTACTTTCTATGCACGATTCTGAAGAGTACGTACTTAAGGCCATCAATGCTGGTGCAGACGGATACTTACTTAAAGGGTCTAGTAAAGAAGAATTCTTAAAGGCACTATATACCGTAAGCAATGGTGGCAAATATTTCACCGGAGATATTTCTTCTATTTTGATCAATCAACTATCGAATGGTGGTCCTATTGAACAAAAAACAGCATTGGCGGAGGATTTAACGATTACCAAAAGAGAAAAAGAAATCCTCAAACTTTTGCTCTCTGGCAAAGGAAACAAAGAAATTGCCGAAACCTTAGAAATCAGTAAACGTACTGCCGAAGTGCACCGTTTTAACTTAATGAAAAAATTAAAAGTCAAAAACTTAATGGAGCTTTCAAACAAAGCTACTGAGTATTCATTACTATAAAGTTTAGTCCTCTTATTATACAATCCGTTCCTTCATTTTTTTGATCGAACGGATTTTTTGTTTTTATAAAACTACAATCGGTGAAGGTCTTAGCCACGAATTATTAATATATACATCCTAGATTTATTGGAGGTCTTGGCCACGAATTACACGAATGTCACGAATTAAAAATTTCTAAAAAAAATCATTCTACCTCATCCATCCAAAAAAACATCGGGATAAATCCCGACGCAATTCAAAAAATCTACTTTGAATATATACTTCAATCGCATCTTTTTTTTTGCATGAGCGATAATTCCGAACTGTTGGGCGGAATGCTTTTTTGGAGGTTTTTGTACCTAAATAAAGCCCAATCCACTCCCGACTCCTCGGAATTCAGCATGACATGCACAAGTTGACCATCTTATTACTTTGCATAAACCTCAAAAATGACTAAAAAATAAACGGAAATCTCAAAACCAATAAAAACTACGTACTATTACGTAAAAATACGTACTTATTTTGAAAAAACTGCGTTTTAGCAGGTTTTGACTAGTGCTTACTACTTATCTTTGATGAAAAATTTAAGTATATATGGAAAATTCATCTTCATTATCAAAATCGCATCGCATGTTATTTCTTAACACGCTGGCTTTTACCATTTGTTTTGCATGTTGGACATTAAATGGTGTACTGGTTACCTTTTTGGTAGACAAAGGAATCTTTAATTGGAGCGTTGTCCAAGTGGGATGGCTATTAGGTATTCCGATTTTAACGGGTTCGATTATGCGTTTGCCTATCGGAATCTTGACTGATAAATATGGAGGAAAATATGTTTTTGCCACTTTATTACTAGTTTGCTCTGTGCCTTTGTTTCTTCTACCCTTGGCTGATAGCTTTTTTATGTTTGCCATACTGAGCTTTTTGTTTGGTTTAGTCGGGACTAGTTTTGCGGTCGGAATTGGTTATACTTCTATTTTTTACCCAAAAGAATGGCAAGGTAGAGCATTAGGAATCTTCGGAATGGGTAATGCTGGTGCCGCCATAACTACTTTTGTAGCGCCTTCGCTTTTAAATCACTTTTCAATATCCGATGCTCAAAATGGATGGAAAATGCTACCAATTGTTTATGGTGCAGCATTATTACTCATCGGACTGTTATTTTTATTCTTCGCCGAAAACAGAAAATTAGAAAAATCAAACCGCACGATTCCGCAAATGTTAACTACATTAAAAAGTGCTCGAGTATGGCGATTTGGAGCTTATTACTTTTTAGTTTTTGGTTGTTTTGTTGCGTATTCACAATGGTTATTACCCAATTTCATGAACGTATATTCCACCAGCTTGGTGATGGGCGGAATGTTTGCTACTATGTTTAGCTTACCTTCGGGTGTGATTCGCGCTTTTGGTGGCTGGTTATCAGATAAATTTGGAGCTCGAAAAGTAATGTATTGGGTATTGAGTTCGTCGGTAATTTTGAGTGCCTTGCTTATGATTCCAAAAATGGAAATCACCACTGCCGGTCCTGGTGTAATGGCAGGAAAAAAAGGCGTCATTACCGCTATAAGCCCAGACAATGTGCGCATAGGCGACAAAGATTTTCCTATTGATTCAAAACCAGAAAAGATAGAAGAAGGAAGTATTTTTCCAACGAAATCGTCTTGGCAAAAAATAATTGTAGAACAAAATCAAGAAGTAAATAAAAAGGAAGTTATTGCCAAAGGTGTTACACGCATCAGCTTTGACGCCAACATGTGGGTATACCTCATCTTGGTAATTCTGATCGGGGTTTCATGGGGAATAGGGAAAGCAGCAGTATACAAGCACATTCCAGATTATTTTCCGAATGAAATTGGCGTTGTCGGTGGAATGGTCGGATTACTTGGTGGATTGGGTGGCTTCTTTTGTCCCATTATCTTCAGCTACTTATTAACCACAACCGGTATTTGGTCAAGTTCATGGATATTTGTTCTTATCTTCTCTGTGATTTGCTTGATTTGGATGCATGTAACAATTACCAACATGATGAATGAAAAACAGCCAGGAATGGCCAACCAAATTGATAGAAAAAATTAATGCTTATCCAAGTTTGAATTGTTTTTTAAACTTTCGATAATAGCACAGTCATAATTAAAGATTTTGCCACTGATCAAGATGATTCAAAAGGATTAATTCTATCGAAATCATTTTTATCAGTGGCATTTCTTTTTCGATAATAATGCAGTATCCTGTTGCCATTGACTGCCTAATGATTACATAAACGAACCTTTTTCTGCCTGCTGAACCCTAGTTGCCAATTTTCGAATAAAGGAGCAAAATTATCAATGTTATATTATTTGGTTGGCAAAATTGACAAATAGACAAAATTAGAAACGATAATTACATCATACTCAAAACCGCTTCCAAAAAAGAATCTATCTTCTTGATCTTAAGTACAAATACTTAATTTTATTTAAATTTGTTACACCCAAAGCCAAAACAAGCCTACTATTCCTTTTACAGACGCACACAAATGTGCTTAAAATAAGTTACCATGAAAAGATTAAATATTGACTGTGCCACTTGCGATAATACGAGCTGTTTTATTAAAAAACACCTTCATCTAGAAAAGATGCAAGATTTTGCCTTGCAAAAAAATTCGTTTGCTTGCAAAAAAGGACAGCAATTTATGATCGAAGGGGCGCCAATTCAAGGGCTTTATTTTTTGTATAAAGGAAAAGTCAAAATTCTAAAAACCGGGATTTATGGCAAGGAACAAATCGTTCGTTTGGCTGTAGAAGGTGACACGGTGGGTTTTAGAGGGTTTGGTACTCGAAATAGGTATTTAATTGGCGCCGCAGCACTCGAAGATAGTTTGTTATGCAACTTTAGTAACGATGTTATGGAACAAATTTTAAAAACAATACCTGAGTTTACTTATGATATGATGCTTTTTTATGCTGAGGAACTGAATAAAAGCGAAAACAAAGTTAAAAAAATTGCTCAAATGAATGTGAGAGAGCGCGTTATAGACACCTTGCTTCACTTATTCAAAAAATTTGGACATACCAACAACCTTATTAATGTGAGTCTTTCTCGAAAAGAAATTGCCGATTTTGCTGGAACGACAGACGAACAGGTGACCCGTATTTTTTCGAGTCTAAAAAAAGAAGCCCTCATCAATACCGTTGGAAAAAAAATAAGCCTTATTCAAATTAATAAATTGCAAGGTGAATTGATAGAACACAGGCAGTTCTAAATAATATACTTCTCCCCTAGTACGAAAGTCCATTTTTATAATGGGCTTTTTTTTTGTTACAAACTCCATTGACTGTATACGTACGTACATAGAATACAGTTACACACTACTACGTATAAAACTAAATATTATAACCAACTACA
The DNA here is from genome assembly GCF_003076455.1 of Flavobacterium faecale. Classification (NCBI taxonomy): domain Bacteria; kingdom Pseudomonadati; phylum Bacteroidota; class Flavobacteriia; order Flavobacteriales; family Flavobacteriaceae; genus Flavobacterium; species Flavobacterium faecale. The sequence continues at coordinate 2,382,677 of NZ_CP020918.1, read as the reverse complement.
AACATGATACTTATGCTTAAAAACTGCCAAAAAACAGCTATTTAACTGTGTTACATTCGATTAAAACCTTTTAAAAAACTTCTTATTTAATGCTTTTTACATTTAACTTACGTATAAATACGTACGTATATTTGTCATGTAAACAAACAGCAATCAATTTATCAATTTAAAACAACAACTATGAAGTTACTAAAAACAATATCTTTTTCCGTTTTGGGATTTATTAGTGCTAGTACCTATGCACAAGAATTTAATGCCGATCTTCAAATACGTCCTCGTTATGAATACACCAATGGTTTTGGTACCCTGTTAACTCCAACTACAAGCCATACATCATTTATTGGGCAACGTTCAAGAGTAAATTTAAATTATGGTGATGCCAAATTAAAGGTAAAAGTAGCTTTTCAAAACATTCGTACATGGGGAAATGTAAACACATTAGGAAATTCGGCTTCTACTCAAAATGGACTAGCATTATTTGAAGGGTATGCACAGTATAGTTTTACCGATTCATGGAGTGTGAAAGCAGGACGTCAATCTATTGCTTATGATAATCAAAGGATATTAGGCGGATTGGACTGGGCTAATCAAGGTCGTAGTTTTGATGCTGCTGTTATCAAATACAAAGGAAAAACAAGCGCATTGGACTTAGGATTTGCTTTAAACTCAGATTCTGAAGCTAAGGTAGCACCAACTACACCATTTGCTACAGACTTCAAAGACATGCAGTATGCGTGGTACCATACCAACATCAAGAAATTGGGTGTAAGCTTCTTGGCCTTAAACTTAGGAAGAGAATATCAAAAAACAATTGCTGAAATAGAAACCAACTATTCACAAACCTTTGGTACGTATGCAAACTATGCCGGAAAGAAAACAACATTTGACTTTAGTTTTTACGGACAAACTGGTAAAATAGGAAAAAATGAAGTCTCTGCTTTTGAGACTGCAGCCAATTTAGGCTACGCATTCGCACCAAAATTCAAAGCGACAATAGGCTACGAATATTTATCTGGTAAAGACCAAGCCTCTACGTCTACAGTAGTCAAGTCATTCAACCCGGTATTTGGTACCAACCATGCCTTCAATGGTTTCATGGACTACTTTTATGTTGGGAACCACGGTGGATCTGTAGGATTACAAGACCTAAGCCTTAAACTAGATTTCCCGATCAAGAAGGTAAACCTTTCTGTCGCGCCACATATTTTCAGCTCAGCAAATGAATTATCCTCAACATCTGATAAGTATTTGGGAACCGAAATCGACTTAACAGCTGTTTACAAAGTGTACAAAGACATCACATTGGTAGCAGGATATTCTCAAATGTTTGCTTCTAGTTCTATGGTAGCACTTAAAGGCGGAACAGGGCTTAAAGACACGACTAACAACTGGGCTTATGTGATGGTGAACATCAACCCGCAAATATTTTCGAGCAAAAAATAATACAACGAACAAAAACAAATAAGATGAAAAAATTAGTATTCAAAATTTCGTTACTAGCCATCACTGCTCTTAGTGTAATGAGCTGTAAAAAAGAAGGAAAAAAAGAAGATGCAGCTACCGGAACAGCTACTGCAACCACTACAGAGAAATTAAAATTGGAGAAACCACAAGTAACTTTGGGTTTTATCAAACTAACCGATATGGCGCCATTAGCCATTGCAAAAGAAAAGGGATTCTTTGAAGACGAAGGATTGTTTGTTACCCTAGAAGCACAATCTAACTGGAAAAATGTTTTGGACCGTGTGATTGACGAACAAATTGACGGTTCTCACATGTTGGCAGGACAACCAATTGCTGCTGCTGTTGGTTTTGGAAGACAAGCCAAATTGGTAACTACTTTCTCTATGGATTTGAACGGAAATGCAATTACTGTTTCAAACGATGTTTGGTCAAAAATGAAACCTTCGTTACCGTTGAAAGATGGAAAACCAGTACACCCAATATCGGCTAGTGCTTTGGTACCAGTGATTAAGGAGTACAAAAACGCCAACAAACCATTCAAAATGGGTATGGTATTCCCCGTTTCTACTCACAACTACCAATTGCGTTATTGGTTAGCGGCAGGCGGAATCAACCCTGGAATGTACACCAAAGATAATGTTCAAGGAATGATTAATGCCGAGGCACTTTTGTCTGTAACACCACCACCACAAATGCCAGCAACACTTGAAGCAGGTACAATCAACGGATATTGCGTGGGAGAACCTTGGAACCAGCAAGCGGTAAGTAAAGGAATTGGAGTGCCTGTAATCACCTCACGTGATATTTGGAAAAACCACCCAGAGAAAGTTTTTGTAATGACAAAAGCATTTGTAGAGAAAAATCCAAATACAGCTATAGCAATTACCAAAGCTTTAATTAGAGCAGGAAAATGGTTGGATGATCCTAAAAATAGAGATGAAGCTGTCAAAATTTTATCTAGTCCTGCTTATGTAGGTGCAGACGAGGCGGTTTTGAAAAACTCAATGACTGGAACTTTCGAATATGAAAAAGGAGACAAACGCGATGCTGCAGATTTTAACGTCTTCTTCAAATACAATGCAACCTATCCTTTTTACTCTGATGGAGTTTGGTACATGACACAAATGAGACGTTGGGGACAAATCACAGAAGCACAACCTGCTGACTGGTATGCTTCAAAAATCAAAGAGGTGTACATGCCAGAAATCTGGAAAAAAGCAGCCGAAATGTTGGTTAAAGAAGGAAACCTATCTCAAGAAGATATTCCTACTACAGACGGATACAAAGAGCCTACATCTGACTTTATTGACGGAATTCAGTACGACGGTAAAAAACCATTGGAATACATTAAAAGTATGAAAATCGGGAACAAAAACTAAGTTATGAATCATGAGGATCTGTAGGTAAGCTTATGTGTTCCCTACTCCTTGAAATACTTAGAATAAAAAAAAGCATTTAAAATTGAGGGTGCTGTACTAGTGCCCTCATTTTTTTTAGAAAACAAAACAAGACCTATTTTTTACTACAAAAAAGAGACTACTATTTCAAGAACTACTAGCTCCTTTTTTAGACCAATATTATAAAATAAAGAAATATGAAAACTAAATTAATAAAGACCGTAAAATTCATGGGACTGGGGTATTTGGAACCACTCATCCGATTAAGTACTGGCGAAGAAGTGAAAAAAAATTCAAAAGAAGCTTTCAAGAGAATTCTTTTCCCACTTTTATCTGTTGTTGTATTTATCCTTTTATGGCAGTCATTTTCAAATTATTTGAATAATGTTGAATCTACAATAAAAATAGAAAAAGCACTGAAAGACCAAGGTCCCGAAGCGGCAAAAAAACTAGAAGACTGCATAGCATCAGGTGATTTGAGTTGTAGACCCAACTCTTTGCCCTCACCTGCAATGGTGGCGACTGCCCTTGGAAAATTGTGGGAAGATCATAAAATAATGGATGCAAAAAAACAAGATTTTGTAGATAAATATGAAACCATCAACAAAGAGCGTGCAGCCAATGGCGAAATCGAAATTGTGTACACCGGCCGTCCTTCCTTTGTGGACCAAATCAAAACCAGCTTAAAAACTGTATTTGCAGGATTTTTGCTTTCGATCATAATCGCTGTTCCGCTGGGGATTGTTTTGGGTCTTAGTACCACTTTGCGTACCTCTTTTAACTGGATCATTCAAATTTTGAAACCCGTTTCGCCTGTAGTTTGGCTTTTATTGGTCTCGATGATTGTAAAAACCATGTTGACCAATGTTGATGTCGAAAAATCATTTGTTATTTCATTTATCAGTGTCGGACTTTGTTCTATGTGGGCGACTTTGGTTAATACTAGCGTTGGGGTTTCGTCTGTAGACAAAGATTTTATGAATGTAGCGAAGGTTTTGCAACTAGGGACGTTTCAAAAAATATTCAAGATTATTCTTCCGTCCTCTTTTCCAATGATTTTTACAGGTTTGCGTATTACGTTATCTGTGGCTTGGATGGTATTGATTGCCATCGAACTTTTGGCTCAGAGTCCAGGTTTAGGATCTTTTGTTTGGGAAGAATTCCAAAATGGTTCTAGTGATTCGAATTCGAAAATTATAGTTGCCATGTTTGTAATTGGTATCATCGGGTTCATGCTGGATCGTATCATGATGATTTTTCAAAAATTATTAACGTTTACGGATTAAAAGAGTTGCTAAGATTCTAAGCTGCTAAGTTACTTAGAAACTTAGCGACTCAGAAACTTAGAAACTTTTATACAGCAACTAAAAAACAAAAAAAATGGCTTATTTAGAACTTATAAATGTTTGCAAATCCTACGGTGAAGGCAAAAACAAAACCGAAGTTTTATCGAATATCAATTTAAAAATAGAAGAAGGCGAATTTGTAGCCATTGTTGGTTTTACTGGAAGCGGCAAAACAACCTTGGTTAATTTGTTGGCTGGATTGATCGAACCTGATTCGGGAGAAATTCTTTTTAAAGGACAACCGATCTCAGGGACGAGTCACGAGCGAGGAATTATTTTCCAAAATTATTCTTTGCTGCCTTGGCTTAGTGTTTATGACAATATTGCAATGGCGGTAAAAGCGGTTTTCAAAGATTGGACCGCGCAGGAGGTGGATGCACAGGTTTTGTCTTTTATCGAAAAAGTTAATCTTGCTCACGCCACACACAAAAAACCGAGAGAACTCTCAGGTGGTATGCGCCAGCGTGTAGCAGTTGCGAGAGCCTTGGCCATGAAGCCAGAATTGATTTTGATGGACGAACCGCTTGGTGCACTCGATGCTCTGACAAGAGGAAACCTTCAAGAGGAGATTCTATCTATCTGGAGCGAAGACAAACGTACTGCCCTATTGATCACCAATGATGTAGACGAAGGTGTTTTTATGGCCGACAGAGTGATTCCGTTACGACCAGGACCAAGAGCAACTTTGGGACCCGAATTTGATATCTCGATTGACCGCCCAAGAAACAAAATTGCACTGAACCACAACGATAATTTCAAATTATTACGAAACGGAATCATTGAATATTTGATGGAAATTGGTCAAGAAAGAACCGCCGGACTCGAAGTAACAGAATATGAGCTTCCCGATTTGGTCCCGATGAAATTTGATTAACGGCTTTAACGCAAACTAAATTTTTTTAAAGCTATGTGTTTAAAAAACAAAGCCTTAAAAAGGTTAAAAACACATAGAAACATAGAAAAAAGAGTTCATAGTTCAACAAGTTGAATTCACATAGCGCTATGTTACCTATGAGAGTAAAACGCCTTCAACACAAACTAAAATCTATGAATCTATGTGTTTAAAATAACAAACACGAAGATTATTAGAAATTGAAAATTAAAGAACTAAACGCTATGTTACCTATGAGAGTAAAACGCCTTTAACACATAGAAACATAGAAAAAAAGAGCCCATAGTTCAACAAGTTGAATTCACATAGCGATATGTTACCTATGAGAGTAAAACGCCTTCAACGCAAAATAAAATCTATGAATCTATGTGTTGAAAAAACAAACACAAAGTTTAAAAAAGGTTTTAACACATAGAAACATAGAAAAAAGAGTTCATAGTTCAACAAGTTGAATTCACATAGCGCTATGTTACCTATGAGAGTAAAACGCCTTCAACGCAAAGTAAAATCTATGAATCTATGTGTTTAAAAGACAAACAGTTTAAAAGAGGATTTAACACATAGAAGCATAGAAAAAAAGAGTTCATAGTTCAACAAGTTGAATTCGCATAGCACTATGTTAACTATGAGAGTAAAATGACTTTAACGCAAACTGAAAATCTATGAATCTATGTGTTTAAAAAAATTGAATTCATATAACGCTATGATACCTATGGGAGTAAAACGCCTTCAATGCAAACTAAAATCCATGAATATATGTGCTTGAAAAACAAACACATACCTTTAAAAATTGAATAAACATAGCGCTATGCTCCCTATGAAAGTAAAACGCCTTCAACGCAAACTAAAATCTATAAATCTATGTGTTTAAAAAACCAAACACACAGTTTATAAAAAATTTAAATCATGACAAATACACCACATACCACCCCAGATACAGAAAGAGACCCGCACGGATTTGAAAAATACATGTTGGAACTATCCAACCTCACCAAAGTCTACCCTACTCCAAATGGTGATTTTGTGGTACTTGAGAACTTGAATTTAAAAATAAAAGAAGGCGAATTTGTTTCGATCATCGGGCATTCGGGTTGTGGAAAAACAACATTACTTTCGATGATTGCTGGCTTGAATCCGATTACAAAAGGAGAAATCATCTTAGACGGAACCCCTATTTCGGGTCCTGGACCAGACCGTGGCGTGATTTTTCAGTCGCCAAGTTTATTGCCTTGGATGAGTGCTATGGAAAATGTGCAGTTGGGTGTAGACAAAGTTTTTGCAAATGCAACCAAAAAACAACGTCAAGACATTTGTAAATACTACCTCAGTAAAGTAGGCCTCGACGGCGCATTCGATAAAAAAGCAAAAGACCTCTCACAAGGAATGAAACAACGTGTTGGAATCGCAAGAGCTTTGGCACTAAAGCCTCAAGTTTTACTTTTGGACGAACCCTTCGGAATGCTAGATTCACTAACTAGAGGCGAATTGCAAGATGTTTTGCTCGAAGTTTTGGACAAAGAAAAAACTACCGGAATCATGATTACGCACGATGTTGACGAATCTATTTTCTTGGCCGATCGCGTGATTATGATGACCTCGGGTCCACGTGCACAAATTGGAGATATACTTGACATAACCTACAGCCGCCCCCGTAATCGAAAGGCTATTTTGGAACATGAAACCTATTATAAAAATAGAGAACATTTAATCAATTTCTTAGAACATTAAAAGTTCCCCCAAAAATTTAGTAAATTTAAATAACCGAACAGGCCTCGTTTTCTTGTTCGGTTTTTTTGTGCAACACTTAAATTAAATGCAAAATGAATTTATATTTTAATCCTAGATCTTCCAACATAATTCCGATACAATATAAAAATAGTACAGCGCTCCCGATGCTTCTGAATCAAGAGGACAAAACGTCCTCTTTTTTTTTTAAGCCGTAAATAAGCTGGTTTCATTGTGTTGTCCTTCACATTATTGCATCCTTGCCCTACCCACAAACTAGTTTTTGCAGCAGGTAATTTTTGACTACCGGCAAAATACCAAGCAGGCGGACCTCGCTAGTCAAACAGCAAAATAGTGTGCAAATTGCCCGTTTTACAGCATTGACATTTTCTGATTTTCGATTCTTTGGCTACTTTTATTTGGGGTTTCACCTTTAGTTTTTCTTGTAAAATCTTTAGTTTCTCTCGCTTCCAAATCCTATCTTGATTTTTCGGGATGTTAATCAAAAACCGTAAAATCTTGTTTTCACAAAACTCTTAAGTAAAATAGTTTCCTCCAAACTAGAGAAAAACAGTTGATTGCGCAGTGTTCCTGTGATATGTCACACACTTAAATATACAACTTTTCTTTCGATTACATTAATTATTTAGTTATATTTGAGTAAACAAACGGAGGTTTTTTCACAGATTTTCGTTAGCAAACATATTATGACAGCACGAAAAATATTTATATTAACATTCACGTTTTTCATTTCGCTTTGTAATGGTCAAATGCGCGACAGACTTCATTATGATGACTTAAAAAGACAAAAATTAAATGGTAAGGTGAATGCAATAGAATATAGGGAATATGAAGTGTCCCAAATGATCGATTCAAGCTATATTTATAAATTAAACTTTGAACCATTCGTTAATTGCCATATTGATTTTACATTTAATAAAAATGGATATTTAATTAACAAAAAAGAATATTATACGAATAATGAATTGACAGTAAAAGCTGAAGAATGGAGTTATGAATATAATAAGAGAGATGTAATAAAAAACGAACAAAAAATATCTTTTAAATATCCAGACACAACTACTTGGAAATATAGTTCTCCTAATAAAGAAACTGTAATTATAGAACAAAAAGGTAGAATGCTCGGAACTCTTTTTTATAGTTATGTCCAAGAAAGCGAAAAGGAAAAACTATATACTAGACGTCCAGAAACATCTTTTAAAATAAGTTCTATATTTTATTATGATAAAAAAGGTAGGATTTATAAAAATGAAACTTACACTCATGACACAATATATTCAAAAAAAATCTATGAATATTTAGACTCAAAATCAAACAATATATCAAACGAAAAATATATTTATAATGAAACCCCTATCTTTTTTGAATCAAAAAAATACGATAAACAGAATAACGTTATAGTCAGTTACAACCAAGATAAAAAGTAATTCAATCTTTTGAATACATTTATGACAAAGAAAATAATTGGATTGAGAAAAAAACTTTTAATCGAATGGGAAAACTTGTAAAATTAGATAAAAGAAAAATCACATATTTCTAATAAATAAAACGTTTGCTAATAGCCATTTTGAGCTAACCCAATCGCGCAGATATGCATAATCCTTAGCGCAGGTATTTACCGGTGCCCGCAAACTGATACTTTTCGCAACGCATAGAAAATGCCTAATGAGTTAAATCACTCACTATCGTTAACGCAGATACCCGAGCAGAAACTAAAACAAATCAGAAAATATGCTTCCCATTGATTCCGAGTTTATCACTCTTTACATTTGTTACATTTTGTTACTTATTTATCTTATTCGAGGATTTATAATTAACAAAAAGAAAATTTTCAAAGTAAATCTTCTAATTTATATAATCTATTTCTCTTTTATGGTTTACATATTTTCTGATGAAGAAAATTTCAAATACGGAAACTCTCTAGCGATTTTGTTTTACGGAGGATTATTTTTATTTGCACACTTAATAATAATTGGAATTACAAAAACTGCCGAAATAATAATGCGCAAAAGACATCTCGATCGCGCAGATATACGGTAGCCTGAACACTCAGTCATTAAGTAGAATAGTTTCCTCCAAACTATATAAAAACAGTTGATTGCGCGGTGTTCCTGAAATATGTCACATACTTAATTATAAAACTTTTCTTTCGATTACATTAATTATTTACTTATATTTGAGGAAATGAACGGAGGTTTTTTTACAGACTGACGTTATGGGTAATACGATAAAAATTCCGTAGGAAAAGAACAATAATTTTTGCATTCATATTATTCAACACTTTAATAAATTATGGGCAAAAGGAACATTTAGAGCCCGCAAGCTTTTATGTTGGTGGTAGTTTAGAAAATTATTACAGAAACTTAAATACATATTTTTATGATGGATTGTCTGAAATTCCATTTGCAAGATTCATTGTTATTCCGTCGTTTTCAAAAGAATATGCCTTTTCAATCGAAAAGAAAAACGAAGAATATTTTGTGGTTTCTATTACTCCATCAGAAAGTTACTGGCGTGCTAAAAACAAAAAAAACGTGAAATTTGAAAGTAAAAAACTTAAAATCGATAAAAAATTTTACTCAAAAATCAGTCATTTATTCCAACTATTAGCTAAACAAACAAAAAGTTATGATAATGAAATTTATAGCACAGATGGTGAAACATATTATTTTATTACGGCTGACAATAATGGAAAAACTAAAACGGGAAAAATTTGGACACCAACCAATAATTCTTTAATGGGAAATTTAATAAAAATATCAAACAATTTATTTTCAATTGGAAATGGAAATTATATTTCAGTATCTGAAATAAATAGCGAAATTGACAAACTTGTAATTGAACTCGAAAAATAAGTACTACCCAAAACAGCAAAGATTTCGTCAGGCTCGAGAAACCAACACCCAATCGATAGCGAACTGACGAACTAATGAAACCGCGGTTGAACCCTTCGGTTATTGCTCATAACACGCTAAAAGCCCTACTTCCGCCACTATGGGGATATCGATAAACAAGTTTAGATGTTTAGGAAAAAAACTCCAACTTTTACCCAATTACAGCAAAAAACTGTGATTTCAAAATTGCTATTCTATACATCATAAAAAAAAATGAGCCCGACATAATATCGAGCTCACTTACCACAAACTACTTACTTAAAATGATAAAAATGCTGCGGTCTGCAGCCATTTTGCAGACCCTTACAAGCAATTTATTGTTCTTTTTTGGTCCAAGGTCCAAAATTTTTGTATGCTGGCCCTTTCAACTTTTGTCTTGCATCACCGTTTGTGGTAACAAGAACCAAATCTTTCTCTGAAGTATCTCTCGCCACTTGATAATTTTTGTAAGCAGGTCCTTTGAGATCTTGTTTATTGTTATCTGTATATATCTTCACAGGGACCGTTTCGTGCATCCAAGGTTTATAGTTTTTATACGCTGGACCTTTTAGCTCGTTCTGTCTTACATTACTTTTTTCTTGTGCAAAGGCACCTAGAGAAAAAAATAAAAATCCTAAAATCAGTAGTACTTTTTTCATAACCATTACTTTTATCGTTCCATACAAATTTAGGACGAGAAGTAGGCTTTTGGAAGTATGTGAATCTACCCAATCTGTATCCGTATTTATACGGATAGACTATTTTAACAGCTTTAAAGCAAATTCATTTCAGTAGCCTTTTTGATAAGTTCGGCGGTGTTTTTTACTTCTAATTTTTTTAAAATACTAGCACGATGGGTCTCTATCGTACGCGAACTCACAAACAGTTTGGCGGCAATTTCTTTGGTTGTTAATCCTGTAGAAATCAACCCTAAAACTTCTGTTTCTTTGTTGGACAATACATTTTCACTGATGCTTTGCGTTGCCATAAAATTGATCATTTTCTCGGAAATCTCGGCGCTAAAATATTTTTTACCTTTATACACCATGCGTATCGCCAAAATTAATTCTGATTCGTCAGTGTTTTTTAGTAGGTAACCAAAAGCACCCATCTTTGCACATTTGGCTATGTAATTTCCATCGTTATGCATCGAAATTACAATAGGTTTGATGTCTGATCCCAACGCTTGTAATTCTTTTAAAACCTGAAAACCATCCGTATTTGGCATAGTAATGTCTAGCAAAACAATATCTGCGTCAAAACTACTTTTTACTAATGTCAAAAACTCTGCTCCATCTGCAACAGTACTGACTATTTTTATATCATCATGTTTTTTAAGCAACTCTTCAAGTCCTTTTCGAAAAAGCTCATGATCATCAGCTATTATCACTTTTATTTCATTCATAATTCTATGGGTAATTCAATTTCAAAAGTTGTATTTCCTGGCTTAGCATCAATTATAATGCTACCATTGCAAATTTCAACTCGTTCTTTAATGTTACTAATTCCTAATCCTAATTTTACTGTCGCTGCATCAAAACCAATTCCGTCATCATAATAAAATAGCGAAATAAATTCTTCAAATTCTGACAGTGTAATTCGAATATTTTGCGCCTTCCCGTGCTTTAAAGTATTATTGATGAGCTCTTGACTCATTCGAAAAAGATTAATCGCTTGATGGTTGGTAATATTGGAACCTTCTTGCAAAGTCAAATCTTCAAATTCAATGGTCACCGGCGTCGACTTTTGCAGGCTTTCAATAAAATTTGTCAACGCTACACCCACTCCAAAATCATCTATTGAAGCTGGCATTAGGGCGTTTGACATCAACCGTATTTCTGAAATGGTGTCATCAACTATCTTTTTCATCTCTGTTTTTTTCGATTCGTCCACTACCCTATTTTCGATATAATGTTTCAGCGAGGTCAAATACGGTCCTACGCCATCGTGAAGCTCTCGCGATAAACGACGCCTTTCATTCTCCATGCCATTAACCAACATTCGTTTAGATAGTATTCTAGTATTTTCTTCGTTATTTCGGAATTCAATTAGCTTGTCTCTCATCGCTACCAAGCTTTTCCCCAAAAGATCATTAGAACTTTTAGGAGTATAATTGGTATTTAAATTCATCTTTCCAATAGCATCTGAAAATTGCACGGCACCTTGCAAAGACGCCTTTAAATTGGCCAAAGCATCAAACATTTCCTTTATTTCTTTCGAATTTTTTATAAACTCATTGGTTTGATTATAATCTCCTTCAGCCATAATTTTCAGGCTTTTTTGCATGTTCTTAATGGGATTGGTTATAAATCTTGTTAGAAAAAGAGACAACATTACAGCCAATAAAAAGATGACAAGAGTTAGTCCTACGAGTCTTTCTTTCAATTTATCCAAAGGCATTGTGACCTCATCGACATCAATTTCAGATAGAATAACCAATTTTAAATCTGAAATTTTGATAAGACTGTACACACTATACACCTCAACGCCTCTGTAATCTTCAAAAATGCCACGACCGTTTACATCCCTAAAAGCTTTTACAACTCCTTTTGTTTTTGCCCTTATGCCATAAGGAGTTTTGTTTGGATAAAAACGAGATTGAGAGCGCAGTCGAAAATCTTGGCCCACGAGGTAGGACTCACCACTATTCCCCATTCCGGTGCGCTCGAGCAAAATAGTTTTTATTTTATTATAATCTAAAATTTTGACAACCGTCCCATTTTCGGATGATGAGACAAACCCTAAGGTTGTAGTTTTAGTTGGATTGTAAGCTGTAAAATCATGGATTCCGTTCCTGTTTTTAATACTGTCCGGCAGTTTCAGTAGCTTAGCTTCATCTGTTTTATAACTTGATTTAGTACTTTCAAACCGCTCCCATTCTGATTGCAAAAGGTGCTCAATTTGATTTTTCTTGAGTGTCTTGATTGAATTGAGCTGCAACAAAACACGATCATTCAAAACAGTCGAAAACTCATTGTACGACGAAATAGCCAAAAGCGCAATCACCAACGCGATCAAACTATTAATGATAATGAGGATTAATGTTTTGATGTTCATTACAATTTGTATTTTTTTTTATAAAAATAGCTGATTTAAATTATAAATAGAAACCAACTGCATTTTATTACAAATCAACATTAAATTATAACACTTTTAAATCCGTTTTTAAATCCTTCGATAATCAATTTACTAGAACTCTTTCGAATATTTAGCTGCACACATTCGATTTTGAACGTGCTTACCTTTCGATTCAATAATCACCACTATCATTACAATTTCATGTCATTTTTCTGCAATTTCATTCCTTATAATAGTTTGTCACTATTTTTAAAAACCTATTTTTACAAATCACATGAAATGATCGAGCATCATTTATAAAAATAAAACAAAAAATATGAATCAGATAATCCTTAAATACTATAGGGTTTTTAGTCATAAATTATGGTTTAAGCCCTTGTTATTTTGCTTATTCTCTGTTGCAGCAGCGCTATTTGCACGTTTGGCAGATGGTTTTGGATTCAGTGAACTTGTTCCTGATATCAAAGCAGATTCGATTGAAGGACTTTTAGACACCATCGCCAATACCATGTTGGTGATTTCAATATTCGCAGTTGGTTCCATGGTTTCTGCTTTTACCTCCGCAAGTAATAATGCTACTCCCAGATCCTTTAAGATTATCGTTACAGATGATGTTTCCCTGAATGCTTTAGCTGTATTTATTGGTGCCTTCATCTTTAGTATTGTGGCTACAATTGCACTAAACAACGGGTATTATGGCAAAACAGGACGCTTTGTATTGTTTGTTGTTACCATCTTATTTTTTACCGTGGTGATCCTGACGTTCTTGCATTGGGTGGACAAGATTTCTCGCTTAGGTCGATTGGAGAACACTATCTCTCAAGTTGAAAACGTTGCCACCCAATCACTAGAAGCGTACATACAACATCCTACTCTAAAGGCGATGCCTATTATTGGCGAGTTCCCAAATGGTCAAAGTATTCTTGCGCAGGATATTGGATATGTTCAGAAAATTGATTTGGATGCGCTTCAAAAAATCGCAGTAGAACACGAATTAAAAATTAGAATAAACTGCCTTCCAGGTGCTTTTGTGAATAAACATTCTACGATTGCATGGATCCAATCATCGCAGAATCCACTTAGCGCTCCTATTACTCAAAAAATTGCTGAAACCCTGCAGATAGGTAGCACAAGACTTTATAATCATGATCCAAGATTTGGTTTGATAGCCCTATCTGAAATTGCTAGTAGAGCCTTGTCACCCGGAATTAACGATCCCGGCACGGCTATTCAAATTGTGGGTTGCCATGAACGATTGTTCTTTTTATGGAATAAGTCAAACAAAAATAGTCATATTGAAAAAACAGTTTACGACCGTATTGAAGTACCAAAAATTGCAATGGATGACTTTTTTGAAGATGCTTTTAGACCTATCGCACGAGATGGTGCCGGTACGATCGAATTGATGTTGCGATTGCAAAAAACATTCACCGCACTACACACCATTAATCAAACAGATATCAAGGAAGCAGCGATGCGAAACTCAGCCGAAGCACTCCAAAGAGCCCAAATTGCATTGGATTTTGAAAAAGATATTGAAACTTTGAAACAGCATTGCTTATTTAACGAATAGATAGAGTATAATGGCATCTATTTTAAAAAACGGATCAAACCTTTAAAATCTATTTTTAAATTTTCGAATAAACGATGCTCCTTTGAACTTGTTTCATTCAATAGAGAACATTTAAATCGATAGTTCTCTCAAGAAAAATTGCTATTCTAATTCCCTTAGTCATTAGAAAGAGAACCTTAACGGAGCCTTTACATTCTTACCGTCTAAAATTTTTCATTGGCTCAAAGATTTTGGCTACTTTTGGATGCGCTAAAAAAGAAAACAGAAATGACATCATTATACGTAAACTGGGATATAAATTCGGAGATTGTAAATATTTATGGCTTCCCATTAAAATACTACGGACTCTTATTTGCAACCGGACTGGTTTTGTGCATGTTTATCCTGAAAGGCATTTTTAAAGATGAAAATCTAGACAAAGACGCTCACGAATCATTATTCTTATACGGAATTGTTGGGATTTTTGTGGGAGCACGATTAGGGCATTGCCTTTTTTATGACTTTGATTACTTTTCGCAACACCTTATAGAAATCGTTTTACCGATTCAGAAGAACAGTAGCGGAACTTACCACTTCATAGGATATGCAGGTTTAGCCAGTCATGGCGGTACCGTAGGATTGATTTTCTCCCTTTATTTGTACTCCAAAAAATTCAAAATTAAATACCTGACTATTCTGGATCTTATTGCTATCGTCGCTCCATTGGGCGCTACTTTTATTCGATTGGCCAATTTAATGAACTCAGAAATGATTGGAAATCCAACAACGATGCCGTGGGCTTTCGTTTTTAAACAAATAGATTCAATACCTAGACATCCAACTCAATTGTACGAGGCTGTCACCTACTTCATCATTTTTATAGTAGTGTTTTCGATCTATAAAAGCGACAAATTTCAAATGGGGAATGGCTTTTATTTTGGACTATCGGTCACTTTGATCTTTATCATGCGTATTTTAATCGAATTCTTAAAAATCAATCAATCCGATTTTGAAGAAGGTATGTCATTAAATATGGGGCAATTACTAAGTATTCCGTTTATTATTATTGGGCTATTTTTTGTTATTCGAAATTTAAAAAAGACTACTTAGTTCGAAAGTTATGCTGTTCGAAAATAAGGAAAGTCGTGACTAGACATTATACTCTTACCATTCGAATATCAATCTCTCTTTCTACGTATTTCCATTCTTCAGATTTACGCATAATTCCTAGCAATTCATTGAATGCAGGTTCGTCCTCGGGAGCAAATTCGAACCAAGTCAAAAAATCAAAAGGCTCATTTATATCTCTCGAATGAAAGAGCTGACGGGCAATGGCTGGTAAGTATTTCATACCATGATGCATGTGCTTAGATTGTTTTTCCATGACGTCTCTTCGCTCGTCTTGGGCTAGACTCCACCATGCTTCACTTTTTTTAATCGGAATCAAAGCGGCATAAGTTGCTTTTTTTCGACCAAGATCAGGCTGCTTGGCTTCGAGTTGTACTTTCTCTTCTTTTTGGGTATAACGCAAATTACTAATGGTACCTTTTAATGACCACAACCCTTCAAATCGATTCAGTAACGAACTCTGAATCTTATCGATATGTGTCACTTTCGGCAAGGAATCTCCTGCCAATGTGGTTGTCTTTAGCACCTTCCAATCTCCTGTTTTTCCGCCTATAAAGTCAAAAATAATATTGTTCATGTTGTTGTTTTTTTGAATAGCCTTCTACTCAATTAGTGTTATCTCGTTTGTTACCTAAATATACTTTTCTATTGTTAAACCGTACCCTATTTATTACATTAAAAACCTTGCTTTTTGGCAGGTTTTAGAATATTCGAATAGTAAAAAATAGGTTTCTATATCATTGCAGCAGTTGCTCATGGTTCAAAAATCAATACATTTCTTCAGTTTAGCCATAGTATTTGTCATTACCTCAATAAATCATGCTACGTACTAGGAATTCATAATTTTTAGTAAAAATAGAAAAAAAAGACATAGAACTACGTATTTATACGTAAAAATACGTATTTTTACAACATCAAAATAGATAAGACTACGTTTTAGTAACAACAAAGTAAATCAGCAATGCAAAATTCAGAAATAAAAACAACCTGTTCCTATTGTGGTGTAGGATGTGGAATAATTGTCACCAAGGATTCTAATAATGGAATAAGCGTAAAAGGAGACAAAGATCACCCAGTAAACAGAGGAATGCTTTGTTCTAAAGGAATGAATTTGCACTATGTTGCTAATGATGTTTCTGATCGAATTTTGTATCCCGAAATGCGTTGGAGCAAATCACACCCGCTCGAGAGAGTAAATTGGGACGAAGCACTTGATCGTGCTGCCGCTGTATTTGCTTCGATCATTAAAAAACACGGTCCCGATAGTGTTGGATTTTATGTCTCTGGTCAATGTTTGACAGAGGAATACTATCTGGTCAACAAACTAGTCAAAGGTTTTTTGAAAACAAATAATATTGACACCAACTCCCGACTGTGCATGAGTTCTGCAGTGGTGGGATACAAAAAAACGTTTGGCGAAGATTCTGTGCCTATCTCTTATGATGATATTGAGCTAGCCGATACGTTTTTAATCACTGGTGCAAATCCTGCTTGGTGCCACCCGATTCTTTTTAGGAGAATTGAGCAACACAAAGAGAAAAATCCCAAAACAAAAATTATAGTCGTAGATCCTCGCAAAACAGATTCAGCCCTAACAGCCGATTTGCATTTGCAAATTTTACCTGGATCTGATATTTACTTGTACCATGCCATTGCAAAATGCCTGATCGACAAAGGATATATTGATAATGACTTTATAATAAATCATACCGAAAACTACGCAGCCTACAAAAATATGGTTGTCGGAACCTCATTAGAAAAAGCTTCTCAATTGTGCGGAATTCCTATTAGCGAAATCAAACAAGCGGCTGAAATTATTGCGAAAGCCAAAGGTTTCATCTCCATGTGGGCCATGGGACTTAACCAAAGTGCCATTGGTGTAGATAAAAATACTGCTTTGCTAAATCTTTCATTAATTACGGGACATGTAGGTAAACCAGGCTCTGGACCTTTTTCACTCACGGGCCAACCCAATGCAATGGGCGGTCGTGAAGTTGGTGGTATGGCCAATTTACTGGCAGTACACAAAGAACTGGCAAACCCTGAACACCGCCAAGAAGTAGCCGATTTTTGGGGCGTAGATTCCATATCTGAAAAACCAGGCTTGACGGCTACCGAAATGTTTGATGCATTAGAATCGGGCAAGATGAAAGCGGTTTGGATCATTTGTACCAATCCTCTCGTGAGCATGCCTGATGTACGCAGGGTAGAAAAAGCCTTAGCGAATGCCAAATTTGTTGTGGTTCAAGATATCTCACACAAGTCTGATACGGCAAAGTACGCCGATCTACTGCTGCCTGCTGCTGGATGGTTGGAAAAAGAAGGTACAATGACCAACTCTGAAAGGAGAATATCTTATTTACCTAAAGGAATCAATCCTCCTGGTGAAGCACTTTCGGATATCGAAATCCTAATTCGCTTTGCAAAAAAAATGAATTTCAATGGTTTCAATTATAATTCTGCCGAAGATATTTACAAGGAATATTGTGCTTTAACCAAAAATACCAAGATTGATATTTCGTTCCTAAATTATACGCGTCTTAAAAATGAAGGTACTTTCCAATGGCCCGTTCCAGATTATGGACACCCCGGAACAGCACGATTATTTACAGACAAAAAGTTTTATACTCCATCTCAAAAAGCGATTTTTAACTTACCAACTTCCATAGATAATACCTCTGAGCAACCCACAGACAAACATCCATTTATCTTGACCACGGGTCGTATTCGAGACCAATGGCACACGATGACCAAAACAGGAAAAGTATCTCGATTGCTATCTCATATTCCGAGTCCAACACTCGAAATAAACCCCATTGATGCTTTCAAAACCGGAATAGAAGATGGTAATATTGTGGTTGTTTCAAGTGAGAACGGAGAAGTTCGTGTCAAAGCCAAAGTCACTGACACTATCAAAGAAGGTGTAGTTTTCTTGCCGATGCATTGGGGTAAACAATTGGACAATGATCTTAATAGAGCCAATAATCTGACCAATACAGTGGTGGATCCGATCTCAAAAGAGCCCGATTTTAAATTCACAACAGTTGCAGTAGTTAAATACGAAAAACCTTTTGAAAAAATTGCCGTTGTAGGTGCAGGAGCAGCCGCTTTTAGATTTATTCAAAACTACCGTGAGATCAATACCACGGATGAAATAATTGTGTTTTCGAACGAAGAAAATCCTTTTTACAACCGTGTTCTTTTACCCGAGTATGTTACAGACGAACTCTCGTGGGAGAGCCTACAAAAAATAAAGGCTGACTCATTGAGTAAACTAAATATTACAATGAAGTCGGGTGTTTCTATCGAAAGTATCAATAAAACGGACAACCTTATTACCGACAGCAAAGGCATTGTACATACGTATGACTCGCTTATTCTAGCCACGGGTAGTCGACCTTTTGTTCCTGAAAATGCACAATTGCACCTCCCAGGCCGTTTTACTATGCGTCGAAAAGAAGATGCCGACCGTCTCAAAAATTATTTGGATGGAACCAAATTAAAATCTGAAGAGCAACATGTGGTTATTGTTGGTGGTGGTTTATTAGGACTAGAATTGGCCGCTGCACTTAAACACAAAAAAGTAAAAATCACCATTATTCAGCGTGCCTCTCGATTGATGGAGAGACAACTGGATCGCGTTTCTTGCAAATTATTGGCCGAAGAAGTACAACTGAGAGACATTCAAATTTATTTTGACAATGAAGTCAGCACTGTTTTCGATACTGATAATGATAATGAACTAGAAATTGGCCTTAAAAGTGGACGTATCCTTACTGCCAATGCTATCGTGTATACCATTGGAACGATTCCGAATATAGAAATTGCCAAGGAAACCGGTGTAGCTTGTGGTCGTGGCGTTAAGGTAAACCAATACTTGCAATCCTCTCAACCAAATATTTTTGCCATTGGCGAAATTGCAGAGTTCAACAATCAGCTGTTCGGAATCACATCTGCCGCAGAGGAACAAGCGGATATTTTGGCTAACTTTATCGGAGGCGATATTAGCAGTTACTACAAAGGTTCTGTTTTAATGAATATTTTAAAACTCGAAGACATCAACCTTTGCAGCATTGGTCAAATTGATTTCCCAGAAAATGATGATTCCTATGAAGAAATAGTCTTTACCGACTTGAAGAAAAGGTATTATAAAAAATGTGTGGTTCGAAATGATCTGCTCGTAGGCGCCATTTTGATGGGAGACAAAAATGAATTTGCCGAATTCAAAACCATGATCGAAAGCAAAATCGAATTGTCTGACAAACGAGAAATGCTACTGCGAGGGAGCGGCTCACAAGCAAAGCCCGTAATTGGTAAGCTCGTGTGCTCTTGCAGCCAAGTAGGAAGCGGAAATATTGAAGAAGCTATAAAAAGCGG
Organism: Flavobacterium faecale; assembly: GCF_003076455.1. Classification (NCBI taxonomy): domain Bacteria; kingdom Pseudomonadati; phylum Bacteroidota; class Flavobacteriia; order Flavobacteriales; family Flavobacteriaceae; genus Flavobacterium; species Flavobacterium faecale. The sequence goes on along the minus strand of NZ_CP020918.1, from coordinate 2,362,824 downwards.
TTGCACCAATTTTACCGAATTGTGCAAAACCACTGGCGCAGGTCTTGGATGCGGGAGTTGCAAAACCGAAGTGAAAGAGATTTTATCTAAAATTAAATAATTTCCGTTATAACTGCTTTTAAGCAATGGATTAGCAGCAATAATGGATGCAAAAATAACCACTGATACTATTGATTTGTAAAGTGTATCGCTTTCTTATTCGAAAAAAATCAGTAATCAAAAAATAAAAAAAACGAGTCGTACTCAAAGTGCCTCGTTTAACATACTATTTGAGACCAATAACAATTAGTGTTGCAGGTTTTGTTCGCCATCCTTAGTTTTTTTATTCGAAAGAAAAAAATTGGTAGCATGGCATTCGATTCAAACAAAAACTAGCACACTCTAAAGTAGAAAAAAATGGAATTAACACGATTGATAGTAAAAGGAGGCGTTTTATCACCTAGTGAATTAAAAGAAATCGCAAATATGGCCTTAGAACAAGGACTTGATACCATCTCTTTTGGGTCCAGACAAGACATTATTTTTCCTAAAGGTTTCCAATCTTTACCACCAGAAAAAGCGGGCAAACATCATTTTGTTCTGCCAAATGAAACTAGCGGAAACAATATTGTATCCTCCTACGTTTCTTCTGACTTATTGCGTGATACGCCATGGCTCACTGGAAACAAATTACTTTATATATTAGAACAATTCAAAGAGCAACCTGATCTAAAGGTCAATATAACCGATCCAAAGCAGCAATTGGTCCCTTTGTTTACTGGCCACATCAATTTTATTGCTTCTGAGCATGAAGATTACTGGTTCCTATACGTACGCCTACCCAAGTGGGAACGCATGGAGGTCTATCCTGTATTGATTTACACTTGGGATATTGCCACTATTTATTACGAAATAGAAAAAGTTGTACGCCAAGAGTCATGTGGTATCGACATGATTTTTAGCTTAGTTAGCGAAGCTTTAGACTCCAATAATAGAACAATAGATGCGCCGTTGCATGTTCCGTTTTATCCTTTCCCTTATTACGAAGGGATGAACCGACTCGGAATCGACCAATATTGGCTAGGATTGTACTGGAGAAACAATCAATATGACCTTAAATTTTTACAGGAATTATGCGATTTGTGTTTCGAATGTAAAATCGGTAAAATATGCATCACACCCTGGAAATCATTTATTGTAAAAGGGATTCCGAAAGATAAAAAGTTAGAATGGGAAAAATTTCTTGGTAAAAACGGAATCAATGTCCGCCACTCTTTGTTGGAGTTGAACTGGCATTTACCGGTGGCTACAGAATGGGCTTTGAATCTAAAAACGTTCCTTGTGCGTACCCTTGATCAATTTGATATCAGTACCTACGGACTTACCTTTGGAATTGCAGATTACAATCGTGATGGGCATTACTTCACTTCGATAGTTGTCGAAAAAAACCAATTGCCCAAAGAACTGGAATCTATCAAAATACGTGATACCTTCAATGTTTTGTATGCCAAAAATTTCGATGCCAATAGTCGCGAGTACATTGTACACGCACAAGATGTTGATAAACTAGAACTGCCTAACATTTTGATCGAACTTAGTAAAAAATATTTTGATCAATTGGGGAATACTATTCTTGACAGCACTACCGAAAGCAAGATTCCTAAAAAAGAAGTAATGGTTCAAGATGTGTACCAATGTCAAGACTGCTTGACGGTTTACAACTCAAAATATGGTGATTTACACCAAGATATTCCTGTTGGAACACTGTTTGAGGACTTGCCTGCTGACTATTGTTGCTCACTTTGCGAAGCGCCAAAAAATAATTTCATAGCTTTGAGCACAGAAACACAAGAAATACAATAATCTAAGAACGAATACATGAATACTACTTTCAAAACAGTTACCTCATCTCACATTACGATATCCGAATTAATGCTGCCATCACATACCAATTTTAGTGGTAAAATTCACGGAGGTTATATTCTTTCCCTTATGGACCAGATTGCTTTTGCTTGTGCGTCTAAGTTTTGTGGTAACTATTGCGTAACGGCTTCTGTAGATACCGTAAACTTTTTGATGCCAATAGAAGTTGGCGAATTAGTAAGCATGAAAGCCAGCGTGAATTATGTAGGGAGAACCTCCATGATCGTAGGTATACGTGTCGAGGCCGAAAATATTCAAACAGGAGTCATAAAACACTGTAATTCGTCTTACTTTACAATGGTTTCCAAAGATAGCGAAGGAAAGACATCACTCGTTCCTGGTTTGATTTTGACCACTTTGAAAGAGGTAAGTCGTTTTCAAAACTGTTTGAGACAAATCGAAATGAAAAAATTGAAAGAAGAGCAAAAAAATGTAGCCACTTTTGGCTCTATTGATTCTATCTTAAACTCAAACAAATACAATATTAAAGTAGAGTTACAGTAAAATTCAAAAACATAAAAAACCAATCCCATTCAATACGAATGGGATTTTTTTATGGTTGAAAGCAAAAAAAAACAGCTAAAAGCTGTTTTTTTTTTATAATCTATTTTAAAGTTCAATTTAGAAACTTAAGTTTTGGTAAACAAATTCGTCTTCTAGGTTTTCAATTTCTAAGTAATCTGTCAGTTTCGAAATATTTCCTACTACTTCGCCAATTACGATAATCGCTGGGGAGGATATTTGCTGGTCTTTAACCAAATTCAAAATCGTGCTCATGGTACCAATTACTTTCTTTTGATCAGCACGCGTACCATTTTGAATAATTCCTATCGGCAAATCATCCGTTCTATTTTCGTTATAAACGGCTACTATTTCGTTTAACTTATGCATCCCCATCAAGATCACTACTGTCGCCGCAGATTGTGAAGCAAGTATCACATCTTTAGACAATTTATGATCTGAGGTTGTACCTGTAATCACCCAAAAGCTTTCAGCTACTTTGCGTTGCGTCAAACTTATCCCGTTTAATGCCGGTACCCCCATAGAAGATGAAATACCAGGAACAATCGCTGTTTCTAGTCCGTTTTCATGAGCAAATTCAATTTCCTCACTTCCACGACCAAAGATAAAAGGATCACCACCTTTCAAACGTACTACATGCCCATGTTGCTGCGCCAAGGCAACAATTAGTTCATTGATTTGGTCTTGGCTATAAGCATGGCACCCTAAGCGCTTGCCTACAAAAACAATTTCTGCATTGCTTGCGTATTGCAATAAATCTTCATTAACCAAAGCATCATATAAAACTACATCTGCAGCTTCAAGTGCTTTTATTGCTTTTACAGTAATTAACTCTACATCTCCAGGTCCTGCACCTACTATCGTTAATTTTGGTGTATTTGATTTATTCATTTTTTCTTCCTTTAATAATTCGAAAATAACTTTGGATTCCCTCACCCAATGGTTTAAAAATTTGAACATGTTATCTTCTAAATTAAATTATCACTACTTAGTTACGCAAAAATACTTATACAAATATAAGTATTAATACGTAATCATAAGTAACAAAAATAATTTAATTTAAGTATTTGAGTAGCTTTCGCTGGCTACACATTTTTATTTTAACTTCATTCTGATAGGTAAACCGCTAATTACATCCAATTACTTTAGCAATAATTCCCTTTCGAACCTGCTTTACTAAGTGGAGCGAGTTAACTGCTATTTTTTTGCGGCCACTATTTTTATTTAAATTCGTTTAACGATTTTTCGATAATAGCCAAACATTCTACAATCTGCGCCTCAGTAATTACCAATGGTGGCGCCAAACGAATTTTGTTTCCGTGTGTCGGTTTCGCCAACAAACCATTGTCTCTAAATTTTAGGCAGATATTCCAGGCCAAATCTGACTCTTCATCACAATCAATTACAATCGCATTCAACAAACCTTTTCCGCGTACAAGTGTGATCAATGAGTTGCTGGCTGCAATTTTATTCAGTCCGTCTCTCAATATCACTCCCAAACGTTCTGCGTTTTCGGCTAGTTTTTCTTCTTTTACAACCTCTAGTGCCGCAATGGCTACAGCGGCTGCAACAGGATTACCTCCAAAAGTAGATCCGTGTTGTCCTGGTTTGATCACATTCATAATCGCATCATTGGCCAAAACTGCCGAAACTGGATATACACCACCCGAAATTGCTTTTCCCAAAATCAATATATCTGCTTTTACTTCTGGTTTGTTTTCACAACCGTCTGTACAACTGCAGTTCCCACAAGTTGCCAATAATCGTCCTGTACGTGCTATCCCTGTTTGTACCTCATCTGCAATAAACAATACATTGTGCTTTTCGCAAAGTGCTTTTGCTTTCGCTAAATAACCTTCCGTTGGTACGTATACGCCTGCTTCACCTTGAATAGGTTCTACCAAAAATCCTGCAATATTTGATGATGAAGACAAAACTTCCTCTAATGCTGCAATGTCATCGTAAGGGATTTTTATAAATCCTTCGGTAAACGGACCAAAACTCTTGCGAGCACCTTCATCATTCGAAAACGAAATAATTGTTGTCGTTCTACCGTGAAAATTATTTTCACAAACTACAATTTGTGCTTGATTCTCAGCTATTCCTTTTACCTCATAAGCCCATTTTCTACACAATTTCAAAGCAGTTTCTACCGCTTCTGCACCTGTATTCATTGGTAATACTTTGTCAAATCCAAAATATTTGGTAATGTATTCTTCATAAACACCCAATTGGTCGTTGTGAAAAGCTCTTGAAGTCAAGGTCAACGTTTGCGCTTGTTTCACCATAGCACCAACAATTTTAGGATGACAGTGCCCTTGATTCACTGCTGAATAAGCAGATAAAAAATCAAAATACTGTTTTCCATCAACATCCCAAACGTATACTCCTTCTCCTCTATCCAATACTACGGGTAACGGATGGTAATTGTGAGCACCGTATTTATTTTCTTTAGCAATTAAAGATTCTGATTTCGAAGATAGTTCGCCTTGAAATTGTTGCATATTTTATTGTATTGTTAGTTAAGACACAAAAATAACGCTTTAGTTTGAGTTTTGATCGTAAAAAATAGCCAAAAGCGAATATAAATTCGATAACAATCTATTCAAATCTGCCTTTTTAAGTAACAATTCACTACCAATATGTTCAAAAAATAGAAATATAATGTACATTCGCAGTTCAAAAACAAACAATACTGATCGTTACGTCAATGGTAGCGGACTCGTTTTCAATAAAATACCACCACAATAAAACACTATTATTCATCTCCCCTATTCTTTTTAGAAATGAAAAAAACTATTCTTTTTATCACCGCTGCCTTGGCTGTTTCTTGTGCCAATACCAAGTCCATAGATGCAAATCCTGCCGATTTAGTAACAAAATACAGCAAGACCATAACAGAATCTGAATTAAAAGACCACTTATACACTGTTGCCTCAGACGCAATGCAAGGGCGCGAAACAGGTTCGGAAGGACAAAAAGCAGCTGGGCAATATTTGATTGGTCACTACAAAAAGAATAATATCGTAGCCGCTGACAACACTACCAATTATTTACAGGCAGTTCCATCCTCTGCATTAAAAACGCGAAAAGGAGATCTATTAGCACCCTCTGAAAACATTGCAGCTTTTATCAAAGGATCTGAAAAACCAGAGGAAGTCATTGTTATCTCAGCGCATTACGACCATATCGGAATCAAAGACGGAAAAATATTTAACGGTGCCGATGATGATGGTTCAGGAACGGTGGCTTTGCTAGAAATTGCACAAGCTTTTAAGATCGCTCAAAAAGAAGGGCATGGTCCAAAAAGATCTATTCTATTCTTGCATGTAACGGGTGAAGAACACGGACTTTTGGGTTCGAAATATTATTCTGAACATCCTTTGTATCCACTAAAAAATACCGTTAGTGACATTAACATTGATATGATTGGCCGTCGTGATGTTGAGCATGTTGCAAGCAATAACTACGTGTATGTAATTGGTGCCGAAAGACTCTCAACTGATTTACTTAACATAGTAGTCGCTGCTAACGAAAAAACAACCAAACTAGATTTAGACTTTAGATATACAGCAACAAATGACCCCAACCATTTTTACGAACGTTCAGACCATTACAATTTTGCAAAATTTGGAATTCCATCTGTTTTCTTTTTCAATGGTGTACATGCAGACTACCACCGAAGCACTGACACTGTAGAAAAAATAGAGTTTGATGCCTTAACCAAAAGAACAAAACTTGCCTTTGCTGTTGCGTGGGAACTTGCCAATCGTGAAAACAGAATTACTATAGATAAAAAATAGATATCGAATTCGAGATACGATAATCACAAAACCTAAAAAAGCCACTAATGATTACAATTAGTGGCTTTTTCTATTTATTTTTCCTTGGTTATTTTTTTCCAAACTTCCAATCAAATTCATCTTTTTGATTGATAATCGCTCCGATTTCAAATTTCACCACCTCATCAAATTCAGTCTGAAAAATAATCCAGTTTTCTTCGTTGAAGTAATTTTCAAAAGTATCAAACTCTTCTTGTGTAAACTTAGTGATGCTTTTTTTAGCTAAATCCTTTTTTACATCAGCAATTTTTTTTCCGATGATTTTACTACCTGACAAATCCAAATCAAGGCTAGACCCAACGATGTACCCTAACTTAAACTCCTCGTCTTTATAAAACGTAAGACGCATTTTTAAGTCATTATAAACCAAAATTAAATTCTCGTCTTCGTCTTTATATTCTTTTGTAGGCTTACCGTATAAGGCCACTACATCTTTTTGTTTCATTCCAAAAAGCAATTTATCAATCCCGTTCTTTAGGTTTATTTTCATTTTACTTTATATAATTTCTAGTTCAATCTTTTTAAAATATAGCGTAAGCTATTACTTTGCTTTCTACTTAGGTTTAATTTGCTTCTTTGATCATCAAGTCAGTATCGTAATACAAGATAAAAACACCTTTGTTGGTGTATCCGCCATCTGCTTTACGGTAATATTCAAATTTATTATCCACTTGCTTTGTTGCTACTGCGTTTACGGTTTGTTCAAACTTCACATCTTGCACCAAACGCATCATCGTGTCAAAGGTCACATCAAACCCACGTGTTGCATACACACCTGGGAAAATATTATTGGTATTTTTGAAATTTCGATCAAAAACCATTCCCTCAGGGCTTATGTTCTCACGCGTTACAGAAGGATACATTAATTTCAATTTTACCAAATTATCTATTTTAATTTCTTCAAAATTCAAGGTATCGTTTGGTTCTAAAATAACCAACTGAACTTGGTAGTCTTTCATCACATTCAACATCATCGAAATCGTGGTTTTGATCATCCAAGTATTTCCTGTCTCCATCACGACATAATTCATTCGACCTTTGACCAAAAGACTTTTAAAGCTTTCTACAGATACACTACCTCGATCGGTAAAAGCTACAAAGGGTACACTTTTTTGATTTGATTTTAGATACTCAATAATAGATGTTTTCTTTTTGTCTACAACAGCCATAATGTTTCCTCCTTGTGCACGCATGTAATCAAACATGGTGTTTTTCACCGTATCAGGCGACGGAATCGTTTGGTACAAATTACGCATTGGGTTCCCTACATCTTTGGAAAGTGGCGAAATTACAGGTGTATTGGTCGTTGCCAACAATTGAGCAGCAATCTCTGCATTACTTTGGTAGAAGGGTCCAATGATGGCATTGGCAGTTTGCAAATTGTGTTCTGCTATAATTTTTGGCACATCTGAGCCATTTTTATTCTCTTCAGAATCATAAATTTCGATATCAATTGGCAATCCTAATACTTTGGCCGAATCAATAGCGACCAACGCACCAGCATAGAAGTCCATCGTCATGTTCAAGAATTTATCCTTCTTCAATCGTGCGGTAGTAGAGTTGTTAAAATCATTTTCTACATGCGGAATATTAAACGGCAACAAAAGCACCAAACGTTTGCGACGTCCTTCTGCAATTATTTTGGTCAAAGAACCAAATTCTTTTTTACTTTGAAAAGTAGCAATCGAGTTTGCAGGAACCTTTAAACTCATCCCAATATTCACTCCGTTTTGCAAATCAGGATTCAGTACAATTAATTCTTCCTGAGTTATATTAAACTTTTTAGATAAGCTGTACATCGTTTCTTGCGGCTTCACCTCATAAGTCGTGAATTCCGCCATTGGCTTTGGCGTATTCCAAGAGGACAGTGCAGTATTCTCTGTTTTTACACCATAAGTTGGAGCCGCTACTACCTCTTTCGGGCGTGAACCTTTGATCAACAAATTATACCCAATGGTTAGATTCGGAATAATTTCTGGATTTTTAGTTTCCAATTCAGCGATCGAGATGCCGTATTGTTTTGCAATAGAATATTTAGTTTCCTTCGGTAACACTTCGTGAAAAACTGGTTTTACCGGTGCAATTGCAGCCGTCGTTTTCACAGGTGCTTTACCACTGTTTTTAGCAGGAACAAGCAAAACTTGACCAATCTGCACACCATCAGTAGCCAAAAACGGATTGGCAGCAATCAATTCTTCTGCACTTAGGTTGTACATTTTACAAATTCCGTACATTGTTTCTTTCGGCAACACCTCGTGTGAGGTCGTTTTCAATACCATTTTACTAGGTGCAGCTGTGGCAGTTACAGCCGTTTTTGCAACAGGCTTTTCAGTAGCCGCTTTCACAGTTGGTTTGTTACCCGTTTTATTCGGAATCAACAAAACCATATTGGGCTGAATACCGTGTTGTGCATCTGGATTAAGCTGGTAGATATCATAAGGCGTAACTTGGTACTTTTTGGCAATTTGTATCACCGTTTCGCTCGCTACCACTTTATGCATAATGGCTTTCCCTTGAGCAAAACCAGTACTTACCGCCAAAAACAAACTTAGAGTTAAGGTAAAAATGTACTTCATTATTTATTTTTATAGAAATTATATTTTCAAAGATAACAAAACGGTACCAAATTTTATTCCAAAAATTTGATACCGTTTATATATTTATTCCAATAAACTACTGTTTACTATTCCCATTCAATCGTTGCTGGTGGTTTAGACGAGATGTCATACACCACTCTATTCACACCTTTTACTTTGTTGATAATGTCGTTTGACACCTTCATCAAGAAATCATAAGGCAAGTGTACCCAGTCCGCCGTCATTCCGTCAGTAGACTCTACTGCGCGCAAGGCAACCACTTTTTCATACGTACGCTCATCACCCATAACCCCAACGCTATTCACTGGAAGCAAAATCGCTCCAGCTTGCCAAACTTTGTCATACAATCCCCAAGATTTTAATCCGTCGATAAAAACTTTATCTACATCTTGCAAGATTTGTACTTTCTCTAGTGTGATATCACCCAAAATACGAATCGATAACCCAGGACCAGGAAAAGGATGTCTTCCTAACAATTCAGGATCAATTCCTAAACTTGCTCCTACTCTACGCACTTCATCTTTAAAAAGCATACGCAAAGGCTCCACAATTTTCAGTTTCATATAATCAGGTAAACCTCCTACGTTGTGGTGTGATTTAATCGTAGCCGAAGGTCCTTTTACAGACACCGACTCAATTACATCAGGATAAATCGTTCCTTGGGCCAACCAAGTTACATCTTCGATAAGGTGAGACTCTGCATCAAAAACTTCGATAAAAGCATTTCCGATTGCTTTTCTTTTCAATTCAGGATCTGTAACTCCAGCCAAAGCAGTATAAAAACGTTGAGAAGCATCTACTCCTTTTACGTTTAAGCCCATTCCTTCGTATTGATCCAGTACACTTTGAAATTCGTTTTTACGAAGCAAACCGTTATTTACAAAAATACAGTACAAGTTTTTTCCAATCGCTTGGTGCAATAATACTGCCGCAACAGTAGAATCTACTCCACCCGAAAGTCCCAAAACTACTTTGTCATTCCCCACTTTTTCTTTCAACTCAGCCACCATCTCTTCAACAAAAGCAGTTGGTGTAAAGTTTTGAGGTACTTCGGCAATTTTCACCAAGAAGTTCTCCAACATTTTTCCACCTTCAGTAGAGTGAAAAACCTCTGGATGGTACTGAATCGCATAAGTCGTTTCCCCTTCAATTTTGTAAGCCGCAAACTCCACATCGTGCGTACTTGCAAGTTTAACTCCATTGGTTGGTAACGCCTTGATACTATCGCTATGACTCATCCAAACTTGACTGTTTGGCGTAATCCCTTCAAAGAAAACTTCGTCCTCCTTAATATAAGACAAATTCGCTCTACCATACTCTCTTGTGTTCGATGCCGCAACTTCGCCACCCGAAAAGTGAGCCAAATATTGCGCCCCGTAACACACGGCAAGCATAGGCAATTTGCCTCGTATTTGCGACAAATCTGGGTGTGGCGCATCTTCTCCGCGTACAGAGAAAGGGCTACCTCCCAAAATTACAGCTTTATAACTGGACAAATCATCTGGAAAATGATTGTAAGGAAAAATTTCGCAGAATATATTTAATTCGCGAACTCTACGCGCAATCAGCTGAGTGTATTGCGATCCGAAATCTAAAATAAGTACGTTGTGTTGCATGACCGCAAAATTACTTTTAAAATTTGGATTGTAAAAACGGAATTTAATTTTTTTTCATTCTCTCAAAAACGGAATTATTGCACCTACAAAAAGAGTGATTTGGGCGTGCCAGCACTATAAAAAGGGGCTGAAAGTAGTTTGCAGTCACAAAGCCCCTTTCTATAGTACTGTCGGGTGATACGCGCTACTTCGGTAGCTAGCTTCTCCCCCTCACGCGAGATTGAGGAAAACAGAATTTCATTTTTTCACGAGAAATTTGCAGCAAACAAAAAGTTACTTTGATGATTTGTAAGAAAAAAAATAATATCTTTAAAACATCAAAACAAGTTAGCATGAAGTGGTCAGCAAATGTAATAAAACACAAAAGCGAAAGCAGAATCGCCGTTTATTTCCAAAAAAACACAGAACTCATCACACGTATCAAGCAAATTCAGGGCGCTAGATGGAGTTCCTCATTAGTAGCTTGGCATCTTCCCGATACCGCAGAAAACAGAATTCGATTTAAAATTGAAGGTAATAAAGGAAAATCGGCATTATCCCAAATTCAAACAGAAAATCAAATTGCCTTAAAACGTTTTATTGAACAGATACAACTAATGGGTTACAGCAGTGCAACCTTAAAAACCTATCGCAATGAATTTGGTATTTACCTATGTTACTTGAACCAAACGCAGGCACAAACTTGTACAATAGAAGACATACGCAACTATATTTTGTATTGCATCAATGAGGTGAAACTATCCGAGTCAACCATACACAGTCGCATAAATGCTATTAAATTTTATTATGAAAAAGTTCTTAGACAAGAACGTTTTTTGATTGAATTGCCACGTCCAAAAATGCCCATAAAACTCCCCAAAGTTATAGCTCCAGCCGATATCAAAAAATTATTCAACGCTACCCCAAATATCAAACACAACACCATGCTAAAACTTTGTTACGGTCTTGGATTAAGAGTATCTGAAATTGTAAAACTAAAAATAACCGATATAGACAGTAAATCGATGCAGGTATTTATAGAAAGAGCCAAAGGCAAAAAAGACCGATATGTGAATTTACCCGAGAGTATTTTGGGGCAACTCCGCTCCTATTTTATCGAATACAAACCACAAATATATTTATTTGAAGGGCAATATGGTGGTCAATATAGTGTACGCAGTGCACAACAGGTCTTTAAAAATGCCATGCTAAAAGCAAAAATAAACAAAACTGTAGGAATACATAGTTTGCGACATAGCTACGCCACACATTTATTGGAGCAAGGCACCGACATCCGATTCATACAAGAACTTTTGGGACACAAGGATATTAAAACAACTTTACTCTATACCGAAGTGACTGACAAAAATTTAAGAAAAATAACTAGCCCTTTGGACAATCTCTAATACAATTTTTCCTATTTTTGGAAAATGAACGCAAACTTGAATTTGACAACATGAAAAAACGCAATGCGTTTTTTCATGTTGTCAGAATTAAAAAGCTAAAAATCAATACTTTAAATATATTTCAATTAATAGAGTTGCGTATATTAAAGAGTTGTGCGTCAGCCTGTTGAAACAGATAGAATATAATATTAAATTAAACAAAATCATGTATAGAATTATAAACTTACTATTTCGTCTATTTTTAACATTCAATGCGACTTCATTAATTATAGTAGTTTATTTAGTCAAAAGTCAAATACTAATAAATCATTTTTGTGTATATATTTTTAATTTACCGCATTTTGTTTCTTACGCAATATATTTTGCTATACCAGTTCTTTTTACTTATTTAAGTTTATTTTTATCAACAAAACTAATTGACGAAAGCATAGAAATTGAAAATGGCATTTCAGCAATTAAGGAAATAGAACAAGCTAATAACGCTTATTTACCAAGTTATTTAGGCTATTTTTTCGTAGCATTAAGTGTACCGTATTGTGACACTTTAATTTTTGTTTTTGTGATTTTATTTTTGTTCACATTTCTATCACAAACTCTATATTTCAATCCATTGTTTCTGATTTTTGGATATCATTTTTATTATTTAACTACAGCTACAAACATAAAAATTTTCCTTATCTCAAGAAAAGAACTTAAAGACCCAAGGAAAATAAACCTTCCAAAACTTAAACGAATTAATGACTTCACTTTTATAGACCAAGAAAATTAAAAATATGAACCACTTATTAGCAAAAACAAAAGGTAGAACAGGAGATTTTTTTAAAGTAATATCAAACGAAGAAATTTTCGCTCTTCCTGATGATTTAGATAATCCAATCGAATACAATTCAGATTATAAACTTGAAGATGATGAATGGTTTGCAATTGAAGCATTTTCAGAAAAAGAATATTGTATTGATTTTTTGACGCACCGATTTATTTCTACAGATTATAATCAACTTCCTGTAACAGCCTATAATAATATTAATTATTTATGTGCCTATCAAACAGGAATTTATTATTTTCAGAAATTAACTTCAAGTCAAGTAATACAAAAAAAATACTTTTCATGTTCTATTGCACCAACTTTGGTTGTGAATGAACCAATCATAGTAATAAATAATTATCCTGACGCCATTTATATAAAAACTGAAGATATTTTATATTTTAAAAGATTAACTTCGTTAACAACAATATTTAATGGAATTGATGAATTATATAAAGAAGCAACTCAAGAAGAAACAGAGGCGTTTTTGTTAAGTGACTTTATATCTCTTGATATTAATTATTCAGCAGAAAGCGTAAAAAAAGCAAACAGAAAAAGAATTGCAATGGCAATGGAAACTTTACAAAGATTTACTCCTATAGAAAAAAGCGAGATTTTTATATATATCAGAGAGTATTGTGAAGATTTGAACTTTGACGAAAATGACGAAAATTTTACAATTTCAACTGAAGATGAACTAAAAAAATTACTTTTTGGAATTGAGCAACGTTACTATACAACAAGGCAAGGAAACGAAAGAAGATTAGCTAATTCAGTTACAACTATTTAAATTAAAGACATTTCAAACTTAAAAGGCCGAACGCACAATCGAGTAGACGGGTCCGCCCCGAATAGGACGGACTGCGCCTCTCACACCACCGAACGTACGGGTCACGTATTCGGCGGTTCGCAAAGAGATGGGTTAAGTTCGATATAAACATCGGTTAATGATTGATACCCTTTTTGTTTTAAGCGCTTCAAAGTGATGGTAGACCCCAAAATTGGACTCTGAGCAATCGCCCAACCACCTTTTCGAGTCCGACTCCATGCATAGGCGTGGTCTTGGTCAATTCCTAGTCGTATGAGGTTTTTCCTTTTCCGTTCGGGTTTTTTCCAGTCGTGCCAAATGCAGTACCGAAGTCGGTTTCTTAACCAGCCATCTATGTCACGTAATTTTCCCATGATACTTGTTCCCCGAAAATAGTTTAACCATCCTCGCTGAATTTCGTTTATCTTGGCAATACGGTCTTCTAGTTTGACTGGTGCGGTTTTACGGCTAATGCTTTTGAGCTTTTCTTTTAGTTTCTTCCATGCTTTTTCTGCCACTACCAATTGATAATCGTTCTTGCTTCCTTTCTTGTAAGTTGGCACAAATCCGAATCCCAAAATCGTGAAGTGAACAGGACGTTTTATCCCGCTTTTCTCCTCGTTGATGGTCAGTTTGAGCTTTGTTTTCAAGAATTTAACAAGTGCTTGTGCTGTCGCTTTTGCCCCGTTGTGGCTCGTACAATAAATACTAAAATCATCGGCATAACGTACAAATTTGTATTTGCGTCTTGTCATTTCTTTGTCCAATTCATGGAGTAGAATATTCGACAATAACGGACTGAGTGGACTTCCTTGCGGAACGCCCTTGCGTCTTTTCTGTAGTTTTCCTTTGATTTGTATTGGCGCACGCAACCATTTTCGGATGAGTCGCATCGTAGTTTTACATTTCACTTTTCGATAGACTAAATTCAGTAATAAACAATGGTCTACTTCATCAAAGAAGTTCTTGAGGTCAATGTCCACAATGTGGTTCAACCCTTGATGGATGTAGTCCCGTGATTGTCCAACGGCTTGTCGGGCATTCTTGTTGGGGCGAAATCCAAAACTATTGCTACTAAACTCGGTTTCGAATAATGGTGCTATAACCTGCGATACGGCTTGTTGCAACACTCGGTCGGTAGTGGTAGGAACTCCCAAAAGACGGACTTTGCCGTTCCCCTTAGGAATTTCTACTCCCAAAATGGGTTGTGAGCAGTAGTTTCCGTTTGCAATATCTTCTAGCAGTTGTGGTTTTCGTTTCGGAAAACCTTCTTTGAGTTGGCTGACTTTTACGCCATCAACGCCTGCACTGCCTCGATTGGAAATAACATGTTCCAATGCTTTTTGAAGATTGTAAGGATGTACTACTCGTGCAATCATTTTGTTGTTTTAATCGGTTAACCTGTTCTTGTTTTTCAGGGCTATAACTTGCGTCATTCCGTTGAAAATTAAGAACCTCAATGCGTTCTGTCCTTCCTTGATTGTGAGACCTATGCAGTTTCTATTTGCAACTCGTTGCCACAAGTACTATGACTTCTGCTGACTTCTTGACCTAACCAACTCGTAGTTGTCAAGACCTCCCCCGGTAAGAGCTTCTTCCTTCCTCCGATTCCTGCGTCATCTACAAATCAACGATTTTGATAATCTTCGGACGTTACGTTGCTGTGGACGCTTATCCTCGTTAACTTGCCTCATATGACGTTCCTGTACGTCAGTACCGGATTTTGTCGTTTCGCTGCCTTCAGTGCATACCTCACGATAAACCACCTTGCGACGTACTAATGATTCGGGTTTTCAATCCGCTCATAAGGGACTTGCACCCTCTGGAAAAATATCAGACTGTAGGATTTGTTTTCTAATTCAAAATGTTTAATTTCGAATCGTGAACAAACGATTTACAATCTGCTTCCTGCTCATGCAGGGCACACACAGCCGTTTGGCGAGATTGGGGTTTTAGTGGAATTAACGTTTTTTATCATATCTTCGTTTCGGCAGAAAATACTCTGCTATAAAGTCCCCAACCTCGCCAAGCGCCAAGACGTTGGCAGATATTTTACCGCAGAAACCAGAAATTAACATATGGAATTAACTTCAATAAAAAATATTCGAGAAAAACGAGATGAAATTCGTGAGAAAATCAAATCTGTAAATTACAGCCAATTCAAAACAAACACCTACGGAAGTGAAAATGAATATACTTTCAAAGGTATTGTTGGAGGTCTTGATACTTTATTAATTGATATCTCAACACTGACAAAAGCTCCAAATAGATTTGTTGCTATTTCAACTTATACAGAAAGAAATAATATATACAATTATTTAAACTCTATAAATACATATTTTGAATCTCCAAATAATTACATTCCTCATTTTGAAGAATTAAAAATTCTTACACGGAATTTTAATGTCAGAGGAATTTCTGAAAGGCAAATTGAGTTTGAAAATGAAATAAGTAACGTTACCAAAATTAAACTTGAACTCCAAGATGAATTAAATGAAGTTAAAAAAATTAAAGCTGAAATTGAAAAAGATAATGAAAGTATAAATGAAAATATAGAATCCAGTAACGAAAAATTGGAGGAAATTGAAACTGAATTAGAAACAATAATTGCGAAAAAACTTGAACTGACAAAGCAAACCGAATCTTTAAAATCATACAATGAAGATTTAGTAATAGCAAAAGAAAAAGCAGACGATAATTTAGAAGAAATTGTCAATTCAATGACTGAAAGCAAATCCAATGAGAAGCTAATAACTTCTTTTGCTAATAAAGTTCAAGAACGAGAAAAACGATTAAGCGAATTGGAAGTTTTAACAAACGACAATAACCAAAAACTAATCAGTTACGAAACTGAAAGAAAAAAAATTTTATCAGAAGCTAATAATCTTGTTGAATCTGCCAAAAAAGCATTGAATTATAAAACCGCTGAAGGTATAAGCGCATCGTTTCAAGTTCAATACGAAAATGCAGATAATAGATGGGTCTTTGGAAGTTGGATTTTTGGAGCAATAATTTGTTTATTAGGTACAGTTGGTTTAGGTATTTGGATTTTACACACAATACCAAATGATATTGGAATATTAATTGCTCGAATTTCTTTATTACCATTACCTATTATTGGCGCAATATTTTGTGCAAACCAATATACAAAGCAAAAAAATATTATTGAGGATTATGCTTATAAAATGGTTTTAGCAAAATCAATAGTTGGCTTTTCGGAGCAATTGAAAAAGAATGGTACAGAAAATAATGAAGAATACATACATTATATCAAAACTGCATTAGAAGAAATACATAAAGACCCTTTAAGAAACAGAACTAAAACATCAAAAGAATCCAAAAGTGTACCTTCTAACTTATCTGAAATAGGGGAATTAGTTGAAAAAATTACAAAACTTATAAAAGTAGAGTAAAAAAAACATCTGCCAACCGCTGTTTTGATATAGCTGGAATTTAGTGGAATTATCGTTCCGCATCAAGTTTTCGTTAAGCCGAAAATTGAGCGGTTACGATTTTCCAGCCATCTCAAAGCAGCAAAACGTTAGCCGTCATCCTGTGAGCGACCTAGCGGACATTGAACGGACACACAAATCCGTCAATTTTTTATAATAAAACCCGTTGAAATTTCAGTAGTTTATTTTCCAATAATTTCTTTCCGAAAATGAACACCCCAATTTAAAATTTCATTAAGCAAATTTTTCATTGATTTGCCTAATGGTGTTAGCGAATACTCGACAGTTACTGGCATACTATCATAAAGCGTTCGTGTAATAATTTTGTTCGTTTCCAAAGCCTTCAATTCTTGCGACAGCATTTTTGGAGATATGTCGGCAATATCTCTTTGCAATTCACCAAAGCGTTTTTCGCCAAAAGTTAAAGCAATAATTATAGGTATTCGCCATTTTCCTTGTATTACTTCTAATGTATCTCTTGTTACCATTAATTTATGTTGGCAAATATCTTCTTTTTGATTCATATTAGGTTGATTTTTAAAATACTTACCTACAGGTAACTACTTACCTAAAAGTAACTACTATCTTTTATAAAGCAAAGTTATATAAATTTACACCATAATTAAACATTAAAAAAAATAAAAAAATTATGACAAATAGAACAATTTGGGCAATTGACCCACTACATTCAGATGTGCAATTTAAAATTAGACATTTAGTAATATCTACCGTAACAGGCACTTTCAGAAAATTTGACGGCAGAATTGTTAAAGAAGGAGACGATTTTAACAATGCCAAAGTAAATTTTAAGATTGATGTAAAAAGTATCGACACCAACCAATCACAGCGTGATGAACATTTACAAAGTGGCGATTTTTTTGCCGCAGACGAATTTCCTGAAATTACTTTTGAGTCCACATCGTTTGTAAACCAAGGCGGAAACGATTACAAAATGATTGGTAATTTAACAATGAAAGGAGTAACCAAAACTGTCGAGCTGAATGTAGAATATGGTGGCTCGGAAGATAATGGTCACGGTATTCTAAAACACGGCTTTGAAATAACAGGAACGGTAAACCGTATGGAATTTGGAATGACTTGGAATAAATTGACAGACACAGGTGGTTTAGGTTTGGGTGAAAATATTAAACTAATTGCAAACATTCAGGTGGCTGAATTGGTTGAAGAAGGGGTTGAAATAAAAGCGTAATTAAAAAATTATTAGACAAATAAAGTATTACCTGACTATTTACTTGTAAACTAAAAATCCTTGTTCAAATAAAAATTGGACAAGGATTTGTCATTTGAAATACCACTGCGAAAAAAGGACGAACGGCTAATCGAGTAGACGGGTCCGCCCCGAATAGGACGGACTGCGCCTCTCACACCACCGAACGTACGGGTCACGTATTCGGCGGTTCGCAAAGAGATGGGTTAAGTTCGATATAAACATCGGTTAATGATTGATACCCTTTTTGTTTTAAGCGCTTCAAAGTGATGGTAGACCCCAAAATTGGACTCTGAGCAATCGCCCAACCACCTTTTCGAGTCCGACTCCATGCATAGGCGTGGTCTTGGTCAATTCCTAGTCGTATGAGGTTTTTCCTTTTCCGTTCGGGTTTTTTCCAGTCGTGCCAAATGCAGTACCGAAGTCGGTTTCTTAACCAGCCATCTATGTCACGTAATTTTCCCATGATACTTGTTCCCCGAAAATAGTTTAACCATCCTCGCTGAATTTCGTTTATCTTGGCAATACGGTCTTCTAGTTTGACTGGTGCGGTTTTACGGCTAATGCTTTTGAGCTTTTCTTTTAGTTTCTTCCATGCTTTTTCTGCCACTACCAATTGATAATCGTTCTTGCTTCCTTTCTTGTAAGTTGGCACAAATCCGAATCCCAAAATCGTGAAGTGAACAGGACGTTTTATCCCGCTTTTCTCCTCGTTGATGGTCAGTTTGAGCTTTGTTTTCAAGAATTTAACAAGTGCTTGTGCTGTCGCTTTTGCCCCGTTGTGGCTCGTACAATAAATACTAAAATCATCGGCATAACGTACAAATTTGTATTTGCGTCTTGTCATTTCTTTGTCCAATTCATGGAGTAGAATATTCGACAATAACGGACTGAGTGGACTTCCTTGCGGAACGCCCTTGCGTCTTTTCTGTAGTTTTCCTTTGATTTGTATTGGCGCACGCAACCATTTTCGGATGAGTCGCATCGTAGTTTTACATTTCACTTTTCGATAGACTAAATTCAGTAATAAACAATGGTCTACTTCATCAAAGAAGTTCTTGAGGTCAATGTCCACAATGTGGTTCAACCCTTGATGGATGTAGTCCCGTGATTGTCCAACGGCTTGTCGGGCATTCTTGTTGGGGCGAAATCCAAAACTATTGCTACTAAACTCGGTTTCGAATAATGGTGCTATAACCTGCGATACGGCTTGTTGCAACACTCGGTCGGTAGTGGTAGGAACTCCCAAAAGACGGACTTTGCCGTTCCCCTTAGGAATTTCTACTCCCAAAATGGGTTGTGAGCAGTAGTTTCCGTTTGCAATATCTTCTAGCAGTTGTGGTTTTCGTTTCGGAAAACCTTCTTTGAGTTGGCTGACTTTTACGCCATCAACGCCTGCACTGCCTCGATTGGAAATAACATGTTCCAATGCTTTTTGAAGATTGTAAGGATGTACTACTCGTGCAATCATTTTGTTGTTTTAATCGGTTAACCTGTTCTTGTTTTTCAGGGCTATAACTTGCGTCATTCCGTTGAAAATTAAGAACCTCAATGCGTTCTGTCCTTCCTTGATTGTGAGACCTATGCAGTTTCTATTTGCAACTCGTTGCCACAAGTACTATGACTTCTGCTGACTTCTTGACCTAACCAACTCGTAGTTGTCAAGACCTCCCCCGGTAAGAGCTTCTTCCTTCCTCCGATTCCTGCGTCATCTACAAATCAACGATTTTGATAATCTTCGGACGTTACGTTGCTGTGGACGCTTATCCTCGTTAACTTGCCTCATATGACGTTCCTGTACGTCAGTACCGGATTTTGTCGTTTCGCTGCCTTCAGTGCATACCTCACGATAAACCACCTTGCGACGTACTAATGATTCGGGTTTTCAATCCGCTCATAAGGGACTTGCACCCTCTGGAAAAATATCAGACTGTAGGATTTGTTTTCTAATTCAAAATGTTTAATTTCGAATCGTGAACAAACGATTTACAATCTGCTTCCTGCTCATGCAGGGCACACACAGCGGTTTGCATAAATGGCGAAATATGTGGTAAATTCACGTTTATCTTTCGCAAGATATTTTATCTTAGCCGAAAATAATCGGTCACGAAGTTCGCCACTTCTGCAAGCCGCGACACGTTAGCAGTAATTGTACCAAAAAATCAGATTTTAATGAGAAATATTTTATTATTATTAACTTTGTCATTATTAATATTTAGCTGTGAAACTAAAAAATCGGAAGATTTTCATCCAGATATTATGAAACCAAATTGGGATGGAATAACACCTGAAAATATTAAATATAAATTTGGAGACGCTGTATCAATTTTTATTGATAAGCAATATTATATTGGAATAATAATGGATATTAACCAAGATAAAGCCGGAATATGGTATGGAATATGTCTTAGTGATTATAGAAGCATAATACCTAATCAAAAAAAAATTAATGAATTAAATTTCTTTGCTAGAAATATACCAAGTGGTTTTAGCGGAGATTGCGTAAGTTGCTATGACCTAAGTTATCTAAACGAAAATTCTGTCTCTAAAAACGTACGTGTTTTTGAAAATGTAAAAATTGATATTGACAAAATAAGCATTGGCGCATCAAGTCCTGCTAAAAATTTAAAGCAATTAGAAAATGATTATTTTAATGCAATAAAGGTTAGAAAGCAAAAACCAACAGAATGTGATGAAGAAATTTTAAATCCTAAAAGAGTTGCAGAAAGATATTTCAAAATAGAAAATGTGTTGATGGAATAAACAACTACTGCTAACAGCAAAGGTTTCGTTGGGCTTGAACAGCTAAGGTTTCGTTGGGCTTGAAAAGCCAACAATGAAACCGCGGTTGAACCCTTCGGCTATCGCTCAGGACAGGCTCACCGCTCTACTTCCGCCACTATGGGGATATCGATAAACAAGTTTAGGTAATTTAAGAGGACAAAGCGTCCTCTTTTTTTTTGAGCCTTAAATAGGCTGGTTTTATTGTATTTTCCTTCACATCATTGCATACGTGCCCTACCCACAAAACTAGTTTTTGCAGGCAGGTGATTTTTGGCTACTGCCAAGATACCAAACAGGCGGACCTCGCTGGTCGAACATTAGAATTGTGTGCAAATTGCCCGTTTTACAGCATTAACACTTTCTGATTTTCGATTCCTTAGCTACCTTTATTTGGGGTTTGACTTTTAGTTTTTCTTGTAAAACCTTTAGTTTCTCTCGTTTCCAATTGCTACTCAAAAAACCGTAATGCCGTATTTTCACAAATCCCTTAGGCAAAATATGCATCGCAAAACGGCGGATAAATTCCTCGTGTGTGAGGGTCATGCTCTTTCTTTGCCCATTTTGACGGTAGTCCTTGTAATGAAAACTTACATTTTGATCATCGATGCTTTTTAGTCGGTTGTTACTAATAGCGATTTTATGGGTGTAACGCCCCAGATATTCAACAACAGAGTTTGGATTTCCAAAAGGCTTCTTGGCAAATACCACCCAAGGTTTCTCCCAAAGTTGTTTCTTCACTCGGGTGTATTGATCGGGATCACACTGCTTCAAAGCATCACAGAATTTGCCTCGATACATCTTTGACAATGCTTTTACATTGTAGAGGTATTTTCCATCTCCTCGAATGTTTTTCCAGTTACCATCTTTGTCCACACCACCACCAGGCACAATGCAATGCAGGTGTGGATGCAAGGACAGGTTTTGTCCCCAACTGTGCAAAACAGCAATCATGCCAGATTGGATTTCTTTTCTTACTCCAAAAGTCTTTAGCGTCGCCCAAGCCGATTCGAACAATAAATTATACACCAATCTTGGATCCTTTATCACCAGCGGATTAATGCCTTCGGGCAAAGTGAAAACTACATGAAAATACGGCACGGGTAAGAGTTCTCTTTGCCGTGCTTGTATCCAATCTTCTCGGTTTTTACCTTGACATTTAGGACAATGCCGATTGCGGCAGGAGTTGTAACTAATACTGATGTTTCCGCAACTATCACAAGCATCAATATGCCCGCCCAAAGCCGCCGTACGACACCTACGAACTGCCGATAAGGTGCGCAATTGCCAAGTATTAAGTCCTAAATTCTCAATCTTTGTCCCGAGTTTTTCTAAAACATGGGCTACTTCACTTCGGCTTGGCTCAGTGCAGGCTACTTCTTGCGACACTTGGCAAACAAAGTATCGAGTGGACTAAAAGCTTTTTGAGTGTCGAGTTGGGCGATGTGCAAGTACTCCATTGTGGTCTCAATTTGTTCGTGTCCCAAAAGGTTTTTTAAGCTCACAATATCGAGTCCATCCTCGAGTAAGTGCGTTGCAAAAGTGTGTCGGAGCGTGTGTACGCAAACCTCTTTGGTGATGCCAGCAGCTTTACTGGCTTGTTTTACTGCCCATTGCACGCCACGTTGCGAATAACGAGAGTCAAAACCTGTGCTGAGCGTAGACGAAGTATCGCCTCCAGCACGAGCTACAGGTTGCCCGTTGAAGAGGTAGGTTTTTGGTTTTTCGGCTTCGATATATACTTTTAGTACCCTAATAAGATGCTCTGATAGCGGCACATAGCGGTCTTTTTTGCCTTTTCCCTGAACTACTTTGAGTTGCTGACGGTCAAAATCAACCCCGATAGCTATCGGGGTTGCAAGCGCACCGATCGCGCTTCCATGCAACGAAGTCCACAGCCGTACAAAAGTCCGATTAGGACTTTGTGTTTTAGCAAATGACAACTCTTGAGCATCCGCCAAACTTCTTCTTTACTGAGTACGGTAGGGAGTTTTTTCTCGTGCTTAATCGAAGGTAAATGCAAATACTCATAAGGCAATCCTTCGGACTTGAGTAGAAATCTCAGTCCATAAACACAATGTTTAAAGTAAGTCTGAGAAGGTGTTTTGCCTGCCTGCCGGCCAGGCAGGGATCGTTTTTGCAGCATAAACAAGTACTCCTGTACTTGCTCTACATCCAATTCTGTTGGAATCTTTCCAAAATGCAACGCCATCGAAGCAACATGGCGGGAGTAGTTGGAAAATGTACTTTGACTGCGTCCTAATACCGAAATTGTTCTCTCAAATCGATTCAACAAGGCTTCAAAATCAGGTACGTTTCGTATGGCCTGATTGATGATTTTGTTGTACTTTAATTCTTCTAGTGGTTTTTTTTATTCATCTTATAAAGTTTTTATTTACTTTTACAAAGGACTGCTATTTAACTCAATACACTACCGAAGGTTTAGTTCAACAGCCGTTTTGCAAAAGATTTGGGCATTTGGCTGAATTTAAAAATGGTTTTGTACTTGATAAATTGTGTTTAATGGAAAAAACTCGCATCTTTATTCCCCAACTACTACAAGCGCCAAGACGATATATAAGATTATTTCACAACATCTCGGAAAATAGAAATAAATCACAATTAAATGAAATTGAGATAAAAAATATATTACATTTGTATTATGTTAGTTACAAGGCAAGACATATTATTTTTGAGTAATTTATCAACGACTAAAGAATTAGTTGCAGTTGATTCAATTCCTAGTGCCTTTATAAGTGATTTTAAATTATACTTTTTTGGTAAAACGCTTATGAAAAAAGACGAACTTCTTTTCGCCTACCCACACGATGTTAAAGTTTGGATACGTTTTATGTTTAATAAATATAATGGATAATTTTAATGCTTCCAAATTACTTATTGAAATTTAATGAGGCTCTTTTATTATTTCAGAATAAATTTCCTAGATTAGAATGGGGTGAAGATTTTAAGTCTTCACTTATAAATGATTATACATTTTATTCCGCAAGAGTTGAAGATTCAAAATTAGAGTACGGAGACACAATTCGTTTTCTAAATAACGAAACAATAAGAGGTATTAATTTTAATTCCCTAATGAATGTTTCTGAACATCAAAGTGTTTTAAAAAATGTTTTAGATAATTTTCAAAATTTTCAATTAACAGAAGATGCTATTAAAAATATTCATCGAAGTTTAATGAATAATCCATTAGCTTGGGAAACTGAGTTTAAACCTGAACTTGTTGGGAATTATAGAAATATTCCGACAGTTGGATCAAGAGAACCTTTTTTTGAAAATAAAGAATATGCACCACATTATAATTTAGAATTTATAATGGCATCATATATAGATATGTTCAATGACAGAATAAACCAAATTGACAATAATGATGCTGAAAAACATTTACTTACAAGAATTGCATATTTCCATAATAAATTTTTAAATGATATTCATCCATTTGCTGATGGTAATGGGAGAGTTTGTAGAATAATTGTAGGAGCAATATTAATGAAAAATAATTGTGCACCTATTTTTCCCGAAATTGTAACACAAGAAGAACAGATAGAGTATATAAGTACAATTGTAAAATGCGAACAAAATAAAAATGATGAGTTATTAGTAGAATATTTTGCAAAAGGAATGGCTAAATATTTATTAAAAAGAGTGATGGAGAAATTATAACCTCACATATCAGCAAAGGTTTCGTTGGACTTGAAAAGCCAACACCCGAGCGATAGCGAACGGACGAAGTAATGAAACCGCAGTTGAACCCTTCGGCTATCGCTCAGGACAGGCTCACCCCTCTACTTCCGCCACTATGGGGATATCGATAAACAAGTTTAGGTAATTTTGGAGGACAAAACGTCCTCTTTTTTTTGAGGGGTACGTTAAGATGGTTTTATAGTGTTTTCCTTCACCGTTTAACACAAATGCCTTACCCACAAAACTAGCTTTTGCAGGCAGGTGATTTTTGGCTACTGCCAAGATACCAAACAGGCGGACCTCGCTGGTCGAACATTAGAATTGTGTGCAAATTGCCTGTTTTACAGCATTGACACTTTCTAATTTTCGATTCCTTAGCTACCTTTATTTGGGGTTTAACTTTTAGTTTTTCTTGTAAAACCTTTAATTTCTCTCGCTTCCAATTACTACTCAAAAAACCGTAATGCCTTATTTCTACAAAATCCTTTAGGCAAAATAGTTGCCTCCAAACTAGAATAAAACAGCTGATTGCGCAATATTCATGTGATATGCCGCATAGTTAAGTGTATAACTTTTCTGTCGAGTACTTTAATTATTTAAGTATATTTGGGAGAAGTAAACGGAAGTTTTTTCACAGACTGACGTTGTATGCTATTTCAAAAAAACGCTACTGAAACAAAAAAACATCAATTAATGAAATACCATGCCCACCTCGAAAACAATTTAAATAGTGAAATAGTATCGATTTTTGATGTGAAAAATGGGTTAAATTCAAAATTTCCAAAAATTTGGGAAAATCGTGAGTATTATTCATTATCTCATTTCACACCAATGAAAGCCGTTGTCAACACAAAATCAAAAACACCTCATTTTGCTTTTAAAAATGGCGGTGGTGGAAATGAAAATTCAGGAACGGGAGAAAGTATTGAACATCAGCTTTCTAAAGAAATAATTTACGATAAAAAGTCATTAAAATTAAAGATTGGCGAAATACAAGATACTCTGATGTTTTCTGAAATATTTATTGAAAAACCTTTTGAAAATGGACTTTTTAGAACTGACTTATATGCTAAGATAAAGGAAAACAACAAATTTGAATTACCTGTTGATTCATTTCTAATAATAGAAATTCATAAAACAAACAAAGTAACTAAAACAAAACAACAATTTTTTAGAGATAATAATTATGCCGCTATTGAAATCGACCTTTATAAAGAAATAAAGTTTGATAATGATTTAAATAAACTATATAGACAACTTTCAGGATATTTTGACAAAGAAAGATACGCAAGAACTTTACACAACCCGAATTATATAAAACAAAAAATAGAGAGAGAAAGAAAAGTAGAAGAAAAAAGGTTACTTCAATTAAAAAATGAAAGTTCCAAACAATCAAAAATTGAAATTAAAAATGAGCCAGTAATTATCGTTAGAAAAGTTGAAACTGCTAAAGTCCAATCACAAGAAGAAAATTTTAATGCAACTCAAATAGAAGAGAAAAAAAATATATTTGCAAGAATTTTAAATTTTATTCTGAGAAAATAAAGAAACAGCATAAAACAGGAAAGATTTCGTTGGGCTTGAAAAGCCAACAATGAAATCCCGATCGCGCAGCAATATAGATAATAGGTTGCGCAGTCCCCACCACTTCGAGATACCTGTACCCACAGATAAATTCAACTCAGAAACAAATTATATTAAACCAAGCGAGATATAGCAAACCGTGATCGCTTTACGCAAATCCTGACAGGCGCTTCGTAGCAGTGATCTCATCAATTGGGTTTGTTAATCAAATACATACAGCAACTTCGATTTCGATAACAAAAAATTACAATTAATATTCTAGCGTTTTTAGTTTTTATACGTAAATTAGCTAGAAAAAGATATAAATTATTAATCAAATCAAATTACTATGAAAAAGCTAGCTATGTTGGGTTTACTGTCAATTGCCTTAGGATTTCAAAGCTGTAAAAATAAAGACGCTGATAAAACGGAAGACACAACTGTAATGGCAAAGACGTTGAGTAAGGAATGCTTTAAAGCAGTTTACGAAGCTGATACGCTTGATCTACAAATAAATACACTTGAAGGCGGAAAAATTAGCGGTACAATGGACATGAATATTGCTAATATGCCTAAGAAATCAGGGGAACTAGTGGGTGAATTTAGCGGCGATACTTTGTATGCGAGTTATACCTTCACACAAGGCGCTAATAAAAAAGTTACTTTCAAAAATCCAATGGCTTTCTTGAAACGCGGTACAGAATTAATCCTTGGTAATGGGCAAATTGCCACTTCAATGGGGGCATCTTATTTTGTAAAAGGAACCAAAATTGATTATGATAATGTAAAATATAAATTTTCTCCAATAGAATGTATGGAGATTAAACCTAACGAATAATCGTTGTAAAATATTTTAGTCCAAAAATTGCAGTACAAATTAAAAAAAGTATTTCAATTTTGGCGATCTGTAGAGTGATTGTACAATAGTAAATCACTTTATAAAAAAATGGCACTCGCTTCAAGCAAGTGCCATTTTTATTATTAGGTAGGAGTAGTTTTCATTATCTATAAGTACTCTTTATCTATATTCGAAACAATTTAGTAAACTACAAACCTTATTCCTTGACGATAATAAAGGATCCTTTGACACCTGTATCCCAGTTTTCCCAATAGTCGGATCGAACAAGTTTGCCTGTGTCGTCATAAATCTGGAATTCTGCCGTGTTCCCACCGAGCGTACCACGGTTCAAAGCTTCGAGTTCAAAAGTATTTATACCCTCTTTAAAATAAATAGTGAAGGTTTTGTATGAGTTCTGAAGCAACAAACGTTGTTCAACTGTTTGATTATTGAGTGTTGCCTTGATTAAATCACCATCAATTTCTCCAAAATCACGACATTTAATTACAAAAAACTTTGATTTGGTACGTATGTCTCCAAAGTTAACATCAATTTTCACAAGATTGCGAGGATCAAATTTCATTCCGCGATTGACTAACGATTTCTCTAAACTTTGGCTCAATCGATCTTTTAGCACCTGCCCTGGATCATCAAAGTCAGGTTTTTTTACAATCATCGAAAAAGGCTCTGGTTCGATTCCGTTCGAATAAGTCGGATCCTCTGTAATGGGCTTTGCTTTCTTGGGGTCAATTGTAGGAACCACCGCAAAAGGATCTTTGTCATCTATTTTCTTTGGTGCTTCTTTGGCCTTCGCTTTTGGCGGAATAGCCTGCGGCGGAATCACCTTGAAAGTTTTGCTACCCTCAAACTGTGCATAACCCGAAGTGGATATACCCAAAATAAAAATAAAAAAAAGAAGCTGCTTCATATCCTTTAATTGATGACTCAATCTGTTTTAATTTTTTCAAAAATATAAACTCCCACAGTATAATTGCTGTTTGTTGTCTATTTTAACTTTAATTTATTACCTCAATTTTATTCCAATTACACTTGCAATTCGGCTGATTTTCAGTGAATGGTACAAAAGAACAAGTAAACCTTAATTCCTGATCTGCCAACAAAAACTGTATTCTTTTCAGCTACCTGCAAAGTAATTCTTTCATCCAAAGAGTTAATTTCGATAAAAAACAAATAAGCCTATATTATTTCCTTCCGATACGAATTTGCTATTAACCTGAAAAGCTTTCACAAATATCATTTTTTAAACGAAATGTACCGTTTGATTATTGACATTTTTTTATAAATTGCAAAAAATATACCAAAATACAGTTCATAACACAACACACTAATAATCAGACTAAAAAAAATTAAAATGAAAAGAGAAAACATCCTTACAGGTTCACCTTGGGAAGATAAAATGGGATATTGTCGTGCAGTACGCATAGGAAACATCATTGAAGTATCGGGTACGGTAGCGATTATTGATGGCGAAAATGTAAAAGCTGATGATGCACATGCACAAACATTAAACATCTTGGAGCGAGTTGAAAAAGTATTACAGGACCTGAATGCTAGTATGAGCGATGTGATTCGTACTCGTATTTTTACTACTGATGTAAGTACTTTTGAGGCCGTTGCTACTGCTCATGCCACTTTTTTCAAGGACATCAAACCTACAACTGGTTTTTACGGAATCAATCAATTGGTTGCTCCAGAATATTTGGTTGAAATTGAATTAACTGCTGTTCTTTCTGAATAAATTAAACATTTGGACTGCATTCCTACTTTAAAACAAATTAATGTTAGAAAAAGTCACTACTACACTGCCTATCATGCTCAAATGGTTATTCATTTGTGTTTTGATAGGCATTTTTTCGGGTTCTGCCTCTGCTTTTTTCTTGGTTACCTTAGAATGGGTAACCCAGGTTAGGATTCAAAATTCATGGATCATTTGGCTATTACCGTTTGGAGGTTTAATTATTGGTCTTGGTTATCATTATTATGGAGGTACAGTTGTACGAGGTAATAATTTACTGCTCGAAGAATATGACAATCCCAAAACTGTAATTCCGCTCAAAATGGCGCCATTTGTACTTGTAGGTACATTGATTACACATCTTTTTGGAGGATCGGCTGGACGTGAAGGTACGGCCGTACAAATGGGTGGCGCTATTGCAGATCAATTTCAAGCACTTTTTAAACTAGAAAACATTGAGCGACGCACCCTTATTGTCATGGGGATTAGCGCTGGATTTGCCTCAATCTTTGGAACACCTTGGGCAGGTGCTCTATTTGCCATCGAAGTACTCTATTGCAGTAAAATTGATTTTAAAACCATCCTACTTTCCTTTATTGTGGCCTTTGTTGCCTATTTCACAGTAGAAGTTTGGGCCGTCAAACATACCCACTACAGCATTCCCGAAGTGCCTAGTTGGACACCTACATTACTTATGTGGGCAGTGGTAGCCAGCATCTATTTCGGATTTGCCGCAATGGCTTTTTCTAGAACAACACATTTTTGGGGGAGAACATTTAGTAAATACATTTCTTACCCACCCTTACGTCCTGTGGTTGGTGGACTTGTTTTGGTACTAGCTATTCATTTTTTTAATGTTCAAAAATTTGTAGGACTCGGCGTTCCGGTCATTGTAGAAGCGTTTAATAATCCTAGCGCTAATTTTGACTTTCTATTAAAAATTCTTTTCACCGGATTTACACTGGGTTGCGGTTTTAAAGGAGGCGAAGTTACACCACTATTTTTTGTTGGTGCAACACTTGGCAGCGCACTCTCTATGGTGGTTCCGCTACCAATCGCCTTACTAGCAGGTATGGGATTTGTAGCCGTATTTTCGGGTGCTACACATACACCTATAGCATGTACTGCGATGGGGCTCGAACTTTTTGGCATGGAAAGTGGTTGGTATATTGCGCTAGCCTGTGGTATTGCTTATTTGGCTTCGGGATCTATTGGTATCTACAGTTCACAAAATTCAAAAGGAGTAAAATACCATTTGTATGAGCGTTTTAGAAAGAGAAATTTGAAGAATTTGTAATATTTAAAAATCGTGTTAATTTTAAAAACCAACTCAGTTTTACATTAAAAAAATGTAAATTCGCACACTATGAAAATACAAGACATACAAGCTATACAGCTATTATTAGCGACTCCAAAAAAAATTGCAATTATTCCGCATCGCGGGCCAGACGGTGATGCTATGGGCTCTACCCTAGCCTTATACCATTTTTTATTACAATTCAATCACCAAGCGGTAGTAATTGCTCCAAACGAATTTCCAGATTTCTTGGCGTGGTTGCCTGGTTCAGAAACCGTTCAAATTTTCGAAAAAGAGAAAGATAAATGTACTCAGATACTAAATGAAGCAGATCTAGTTTTTACTTTAGATTTTAATGCTTTCCACCGTGTTGGCGAAGAAATGGAGAAAGTTTTGGCAAGTTTGACCACGACCTTCATCATGATTGACCACCACCAAAAACCAGATGATTATGCCAAATTTGTCTATTCAGACACTTCTATTGGCTCAACCTGCGAGATGATCTTCAACTTTATCTCTTTATTAGGAGAAGTTGCCTCGATCGACAAAACAATTGGAACTTGCATCTATACCGGAATCCTTACCGATTCGGGCTCTTTTAAATTTCCGGGAACAACAGGAAACACCCATCGTATTGTTGCTCAACTGATTGACTTGGGAGTAGAAAATACTCAGATTCCAAATCTACTTTTCGATAATAGTTCGTACAGCCGTTTGCAACTGTTAGGCCGTGCTTTACAAAACATGAAAATTCTTGATAAGCATCATGCATCCTACACAACGCTAACACAAGATGAACTGGACAGTTTCAATTATATCAAAGGCGATACAGAAGGAATTGTGAATTATGGTTTGAGCATCAAAGGAATTCATTTGACCGCTATTTTTATCGAAAATAAAGACGAGGAAATCATCAAGATTTCGTTTCGTTCACAAGGAGATTTCGATGTAAATCAATTCGCAAGAGATCACTTTAATGGTGGTGGGCATCGCAACGCTGCTGGTGGAAAATCTGATGTTTCAATGGAAGAAACGGTTGCTAAATTCGAATCAATAGTAAGTCAATTAAACTAGAGTACTTATGAAAATCAAAATCGCAATAGGATTACTGCTTTCGATACTAACCATTGGTTGCAAAAACAATCAAGAGGCAAGACGACCGATATCACATTCATCTGGGACTTTTATGAAAAAGTCTATCGATAAAAACAAAAAATTGATTGCTAGCGAAGAACAGCAAATTAAAAATATCATCAAGAATGATGGCAAAACTCCTTATACAGCATCAAGTAAAGGATATTGGTACAGTTACACCACAAAAAATGTAACGGATACCATCACACCAAAGAAAGGTGATGTTGCTTTCTTCTCTTATGAAATTAAGGATTTATCGAATAAAATTATTTATTCAGAATTAGAATTGCGTCCGCAAACGTATTATGTTGACAAACAAGATATATTAATTGGACTGCGTGACGGAATAAAATTGATGCACCGTGGTGAAGAGGTAAACTTTCTATTTCCTTCGCACAAAGCCTACGGATATAGAGGCGACACCAAAAAAATTGGTTCTAATACACCTTTGTTAATTACTGTAAAACTACGAGATTTTAAATCTGAAGTTGCGTATAAAAAAGAACAATCCGATAAAGTAAAAAGAGACCTAGAAGCACAAAAAAATGCAGAAACGGAATCAAATGCAGTACCAAAAACACCTAAATCAACTCCAAAACCTAACGATACTATAAACTAACAAACCGATGAAAAAAAATATTTTATACTTGTTATTACTTGCCATAACCTTTGTTTCTTGTAAAGAAGAGAACAGCAACTTACCTGATGGTTTGTATGCCAAAATAGAAACAGACAGAGGCGAAATAATAGTAGAACTAAATTATACCAAAGCTCCTATTACAGTTGCTAACTTCGTGACTTTGGCCGAAGGAAAAAACAAGTTTGTGACCAATGACCACCTAAAAGAAAGACCTTTTTATGACGGACTTCGTTTTCACCGTGTGATTAGTGATTTCATGGTGCAAACAGGAGATCCACTTGGAACAGGTTCTGGTGATGCGGGTTACAAATTTAAAGACGAAATTACAGATTTGCGCTTTGAAGATGCTGGTGTTCTTGCGATGGCAAACAACGGACCTTCAACCAACAGCAGTCAGTTCTTTATCACACATCTACCTACTCCTTGGCTTGATGGAAAACATACCATATTTGGTCATGTAGTAGAAAAAGGAATGGAAACGGTGAATAAAATTCAGCAAGGCGATTTTATCAAAAAAATTACTATTATTCGAAAAGGAGAAGCAGCAAAAAAATTCAATGCTGAAAAAACTTTTTACGATTATTTCTCTGTGGAAGCAGACAAGCAAAAACAAAAACTAGCAGCTTTGACTGTAGCGGATTCTAAATATAAAGAAGTACGTCAAGATAAAACCGATTATTTTAATGCTTTAAAATCAAAGGCATCAAAAACATCTACAGGTTTAAAATATGTGATTACCAAAAAATCTGGAGGAAAGAAACCTGCAAAAGGAGCAGCATTAAACATTCATTATGCTGGTTTTCTGGAAGATGGTCATTTGTTTGACACAAGTATAGAAAACGTAGCGCAAACCTTTGGGAAATTTAATCCAGCTAGAGCTGAAGCCCAACAATACATCCCAATTCCTTTTGTAGCGGGTAAAAAAGATGGAATGATTCCTGGTTTTATCGAAGGATTAGAAAAATTATCTTATGGTGACAAAGCCGTATTATTTATCCCTTCACACTTAGCTTATGGAGCTGGTGGCGCTGGAGATGTAATTCCGCCCAATGCCAATATTATTTTTGAAATTGAATTAATGGATAACCAACAATAAAAAAAAGACCTTTTAAATCTACAAAATGAAATTAAAACTTTTATGCCTCCTTTTTTTAGGAGTAGTGAGCCTACAAGCACAAACAGTAAAGAAAAAAGTTGTTGCAAAAAAAACAACTACAACTGCTAAACCTATTGCAAAGAAACCGGTAATAACAGACGGCATTTTTGCTACCATTGAAACCCCAAAAGGTGCTATTGTTTTGGCATTAGAATATAAAAAAACACCTGTAACAGTAGCCAACTTTATTTCCTTGGCCGAAGGAACAAATCCTTTTATTAAGGACGAAAAATTGAAAGGAAAACCATTTTACAACGGATTAAAATTTCATAGAGTTATTAATGATTTCATGATTCAAGGTGGTGACCCACAAGGTACAGGCGCTGGAGATCCAGGATACTCTTTTAAAGATGAATTTATTCCTGACCTATCCTTTGACAAAGGCGGAATATTAGCCATGGCAAATTCTGGACCAAAAACCAACGGTAGCCAATTCTTTATCACCCACAAAGACACACCATGGTTGAATCAAAAACATACCGTATTTGGTCATGTGACACAAGGAATGGATGTTGTGAATAAGATCACACAAAATGATGTAATCACCAAAATCACCATCAACAAAGTGGGATCCGAAGCCAAAAAATTTGATGCAGCCAAAGTATTTGCTGCCTACTTCAATAATAAAGCTGAAGACGAGAAAAAACAAGCGCTAGTTGATGAAGAGAACAGAAAGATGGCACTTCAAAAAATCGAAGATGAGAAGAAAGCTTATATTGAGAAATATGCACCTGTAATCGCAGCTAAAAAGGCTTATATAGCCGATGTAAAAGCGACTGCAACGACTACTCCATCTGGATTGGCATACAAAATCATAAACAAAGGATCTGGTGTTAAACCAGCCGTAGGGTCAACTTTGTATTTTCATTATGCAGGTTACCTAGAAGACGGTGCCTTATTTGATACAAGCTACGAAGAATTAAGTAAAACTTACGGTCAACACAATCCGAACCGTGCTGCTCAAAACGGATACCAGCCTTTTCCTTATGAATTAGGAAAGAAAGACAGCATGATTCCAGGTTTTACAGAAGCTATTGAATTGATGACGTATGGTGAGAAAATCATCGCTATCCTCCCTTCAAAATTAGCTTATGGTGAAAGTGGTGCTGGAGGTGTTATTCCGCCAAACGCAACATTAGTTTTCGAAATAGAGGTTTTCCAGAATAAACCGGAACCGACTAAATAGAAATTTATCAAAAAAATAAAAAACTCCCAAAACTAAAATTTTTAGTCTTGGGAGTTTTTTTTGCTACATTAAAAAGTATAACATTCATCAATAACCCGATAGGGAAATTTCAGTTTAATCCACAAAAAAAGCCTTGAATTTCTTCAAGGCTTTTACTTTCTGGGTGGAAGACGGGGCTCGAACCCGCGACCCTCGGTACCACAAACCGATGCTCTAACCAACTGAGCTACAACCACCATTTGTATTGCGGTTGCAAAGATACAACTAAACTTGATATCTGCAAACGTTTTTACAAAAATAATTCAATAAAATCACTTCAAATCACCTAAGCTATTGACTGCCAAATATCTTTCTACTGTAAAACCTTCTGCATATTCTACTCCTGATAGTCTTCCTAGGTCTCTTGAGCGATAATTGATACTTTCAAGAAAGGTTTTTGACGAAATTGGAGACTCTGGTTCTTTCGAATTTGGGTCATAAAATTGCGAACGGTACGCTAAGATAGCAGCTTCTTTCACTTTTTCATACCCCGTTATATCAACGACAAAGTCTGGTACTATATTTTTCCATTGAATATAATGATAAACTAGCTTTGGTCGCCATGCTTCTTGTTGCACTCCCTCTAGTGTGGTTTCGATCATTCGTAAGCCCGACAAAAAACAAGCATCAGAAACTAACTTACTCCCTTTTCCGTGATCGATATGACGGTCGTCGACCGCATTGCACAAAACGATCTCTGGTTTGTACTTTCGAATCATTTCTATCACCTGCATTTGGTGTTTTTCATCATTGATAAAGAAACCATCACGCATCTCCAAATTTTCACGAACAGACACGCCCATGATCTTTGCTGCATCGGTTGCTTCTTGATCTCTAATTTCGGCCGTACCACGAGTCCCTAGTTCTCCTCGGGTTAAATCTACAATACCGACTTTTTTTCCTAATGCAATTTCTTTTACGATGGTTCCAGAACAACCTAACTCGATATCATCAGGGTGAGCTCCAAAAGCTAAAATATCTAATTTCATTTTCTTCTTCTATTTAATTGTAATGCTTATTTTGTTTTTCGACCTCGCAACTTGGTAAAATTGTTTCGCCAAAAATATTCCTCTATTATATTTATAAAACACGTTTCATTGTCGTAGCCTTGTTTACGCTTTCCTTCCACTCTTTTTCGGGCACACTATCTTTGGTGATACCGCAACCTATGTACAAATGCGCTTCTTTATTCTTGATATTCATGCATCGCAAATTAACATACAAATCTGACTTGCTTTGGTGCTTATCAAATTCTTTAATATTCAATTCGCCCAAAAACCCCGTATAATAACTTCGGTCATAATTTTCGTTAGCTAAAATAAATGCTTTGGCTTTTTCTTTGGGCAAGCCACATACTGCTGGTGTGGGATGCAATACCTTGACCACGTCGCTTAAATTAGAATTTTTATTAATTACACCTTCAATATCGGTGATAATATGCAAAAGCTTCCCCGCCTTCAATGTATACGGACTCGAAACAGCTACTTCTGAGGTTTTATCTTTCAGATTTTCTAAAATAAAATCAGTCACAATCTGCTGTTCTTCCTTTTCTTTTGGTTTCCACTCCACATTATCAATATCATCGCCAATTTTGGTTCCAGCCAATGCCATGGTATAGAATCGTTTTTTGTTGGCTTTTAATAAACGTTCGGGTGTAGCACCCATCCATAAACCAATTTTGGGATGGTACCAACAGTAACAAAACGCACTAGGATAATACTGAATCAATTTTTTAAAAACGGTTACCAGATCAAAATCAGGCACAGCAACAACTTCTTCTCTCGAAGCCACTACTTTGTGAAAATCACCATTAGCTATTCCTTGAATTCCCTTTCGAACTAAATTTTCAAAATACTGCTTAGAGTCTACATCGTCCTCGCTTGCTACTTCGATATCATTAACTGAAAAATCTTTGGATAACGAAATTTTCGTTTCCCAACGTACCGACTCTTCCTTTGGAATAAGCAACATTTGATTTCCGTCAAAAGGCGCAAAAACAAATCCTCGTTCCTTGAAGTTTTCTGCAAAATACAGATGATCATTATTTTGAAAAAAACCAACCAATTTCTTTTTATTTGGTTTTTTAAAAAGAACAAAAGGCAAATCTTGCGCTTCCTGCTGCTTTACTTTTATAAAAAAATCAATCATATTTTTATGAACTAATGGTTTTGTAAATTCTACTTATTTAACCTGTGGCTTTTTATCCAGAACGATATTGGAAAGTTTACATAGCGAAATAAGTTCTCCTGCTTCATTGGTGATTTTAATTTCCCAAAGATGAATCGTTCTTCCTTTATGTATTAATTTTGCGGTGCCATAAACAAATCCTTCACGAATACTCTTGAGGTGATTGGCTGATATTTCGATACCTCGTACTTCTTGTTCTTTCGCATTTATAAAAAAATGAGAGGCTGTACTACCTACACTTTCTGCCAAGGCTACCGATGCGCCTCCGTGAAGCAATCCCATGGGCTGATGCACAGTAGGTGTTACAGGCATACGCGCTACCAAAAAATCCTCACCAGCATCTATATACTCAATATTCAAAGTTTCCATCAAAGTGTTTTTGGAAATAGCGTTGCATTGTTCCAGCATTTTCGCTTTGTCTAATGTCATAGATTTTTATTTTATAGAATGTAAAAATAAGGAAAAGTTACCTAGCAAAATAATAATTGCAGTTGCATTCTACATTCAAAAATGCAAAAGAGCGCCAAAGCAATATAGTTTTTACCTATTTTTACAGAAAACTAATTTCATGCGTTATTTTTCTTTTTTACTTTTTGCTGGATTGCTCCTTGCTTTGGGTTCATGTCGTACCGATTTTGAAACCGTTGCTAGCAAAGGAGAATTGGCTTTTTCTAGAGACACTATTTACTTGGACACTGTTTTTTCAAACATTGGATCAAGCACTTACACGTTAAAAGTATACAATCATTCTAAGAACGATATTAACATACCAACAATAAATTTGGGCAAGCGGTCCAACTCAAAATACCGCATGACTGTTGATGGAATGACTGGCGTGAACGGAAAAGAATTTAGCAATGTGACTTTGTTGGCCAAAGACAGTTTGTATATTTTCATCGAAACTACCGCTGCCGCTACGGATGCAAACCCTACTGATTTTTTATATACTGATAATATTGAATTTGATGCTGGAACCAATTTGCAAAAAGTAGAATTGGTGACTCTTATTCAAGATGCTGTTTTTTTATATCCACAAAAATTTATTGATGGATCGACCGAAACGGTAACTATTAATGATGAGAAAACATACGGATTCTACTTGGACGAAAGCGATGCTATAAACGGAAATGAATTGAATTTTTCGAATAAAAAGCCTTACGTCATCTACGGATATGCAGCCGTACCCGAAGGCAAGACCGTTACATTTGCGGCTGGTGCTCGTGTGCACTTCCATGCGGATTCGGGTTTAATTGTATCAAAAAATGCCAGTTTAAAAATCAACGGAACAACCTCAACCACCGATAAACTTGAAGGAGAAGTCCTTTTTGAAGGAGACCGACTAGAACCTTTGTACGATAATATTCCTGGGCAATGGGGTACAATTTGGCTTCAGAATGGCACCAAAAACAACAGCATCAATCATTTGACTTTAAAAAATGCAACTATTGGATTATTGATCGAAAACAATACTGACCAACTAACCATAGAAAACAGTCAAATTTACGATTGTACCAATTATGGCATATTGGCGAAAAGCGCATTAATCACGGGCCAAAATCTCGTAATCAACTCAGCGGGTCAAGCTAGTCTAGCATGCACATACGGAGGCGATTACAAATTTACACATTGTACATTCAATAACAATTGGAATGGTAATAGTCCCACATCTGTGCTAGTAAACAACTTTGAACTGGGCGCAACACCCGAGGTAAAAAATCTTACTCAAGCCACTTTTAATAACTGCATCATCTATGGCTCCTACTCCAATCATTTAAGTTTAAGCAAAAAAGACGCTGCAACTTTCAACTATTCCTTCAATAATTGCTTGATTAAATATTTTGGTAGTAGTACGAATGCACTTTATCAATTTACAACAGATAGCGCCCATTATACCAATATAATTTTAAACCAAGATCCGGCATTCTACAAAACGAGTCTAAACAATTTTAATATCGATGCTACTTCTGCCGCTTTCGCGAAAGGTAATTCTTCGTATTTAATTCCGACCGACATTACAGGAGCGACAAGAAGTCTTCCTCCAGACCTAGGAGCCTACCAAACTAAAGAATTCCCAAAGAAAACATAAAAAACACGATTTCTTAACAATGAATCTCAGGCAAATAAGAATTTTTACTGCTATATTCGCAAGCTAATTTAAATTATTTAAGCAGATATAGATGAAACTAAAATTACTTTTTTTACTAGCATTGTTAGGTGTAGTTGGACACGCGCAAATTCCACCAAATTATTATAGCAACTCTACAGGAACGGGCTATACATTGAAAACCCAATTGTACAATATCATTAAAGATCATACTGTAAAAAGCTATGGCGATTTGTACACTACCTACCAAACTTCGGATATAGATAATTATTACGAGAATGATGGTTCAGTATTGGATATGTATTCTGAGAAACCAAATGGTACTGATCCTTACAATTACTCAATAGCAAGCACACAGCGTTGTGGAAACTATTCAGCAGAAGGAGATTGTTATAATAGAGAACATATTATTCCGCAATCCACTTTTGGATCGAATTCTCCAATGGTTTCTGACGCTCACTTTATTACTCCTACAGATGGAAAAGTAAACGGAATTCGATCAAACTATCCTCATGGAATAGTTGCTACCGCTACCACAACAACATTAAACGGAAGTAAACTTGGTACAAGTGCTGTACCAAATTATACTGGATCCGTTTTTGAACCAATTGACGAATTCAAAGGAGATATTGCTCGTATGTACTTTTATTTTGCTACGCGTTACGAAACTACGGTTTCAACCTATCCGTACGCTATGTTTAACGGAACAAGAACTCAAGTGTTCACGACCGATTTCTTGAACATGCTTTTGGCATGGAGCGCAATGGACCCCGTAAATCAAAGAGAAATTGATCGAAACAACGCTATCTATGCACAACAAGGTAACAGAAATCCATATATTGACCATCCTGAATATGTACAACAAGTTTGGAATGCAGCTCCTGATACACAAGCACCTACAGCAGCTAGCAATTTACTTGTAACCAATAGTACAGCAACGACAATTTCTCTTAGTTGGACTGCAGGAACTGATGATGTGGCTGTAACAAGTTACGGTATATACGTTGATGGCATTTTGAAAACCTCAGTAAACAACACTACAGCAACAGTACAAAATCTTTCCCCTTCGACCTCCTATTCTATTTATGTTGTAGCTAGAGATGCAGCAAACAATGCGGCACCGGCGAGCAATACTGTAAGCGGAACAACTACCGCTCCTATTATTGATACAGAAAGTCCAACGGCTCCAACTGCTTTGGCTAGTACCTCAAGTACATCTACATCAGTTACGTTGAGTTGGGGCGAAAGCACAGATAATGTAGGTGTTACTGGATATGATGTATACGTAAATGGTACATTAAGTTTAAGTACAACGGGTAATACGGCGCATATTACAAACTTAACAGCATCGACTGCCTATACATTTTATGTAATTGCAAAAGATGCTGCTGCAAACTATTCAACTGCAAGCAATTCTATAATGGTTACTACTCCAGAAAAATCAGCTGTAGCAGAATTTTGCGCCACTGAGAATTTTGAGACTATACCTGCTAATAATGGTAGTTATTTGACTAGAACTTGGACCAATAATGGGATAACCTGGACTGCTACCGATGCTCGTACTGACCAACCCCTGAATGCAACAAGAGCAATTACTATTCGTAACGGATCTTTAACCTCATCAACGGTAGAAAATGGAATCCACGACCTTAAAGTCACTACTCAACTTATTTACTCGGGTACATCTGGGACATTTATAGTTCGAGTAAATGGAAATGCAGTAGGAACGGTACCATATAGTGATACTGCAACAACTACCACAATCCCTGGAATTGACGTGACAGGAAATGTGGTGATCAGTTTTACAGACAACAGCAGTAGTAATAAAAACAGAGTAATTTTTGACGATTTGAGTTGGTCTTGTTATACCGAAGATTTGGCTGTAACTGATTTTGACAGAAATACGTTTAGTGTATATCCAAACCCAGTAAACGATCAGTTGTTTATTGAAAATGATAATCAACCATTCTCAATGGAGATCTACTCAACCGTAGGTCAACTAATTAAGACACAAACTAGCACTGACGGAGCTAGAATTACTGTAAAAAACTTGAACAAAGGAATCTATTTTGTTAAAGTTAAAGCGGGTAAAAAATCCGTAACAAAAAAAATAATTGTGAATTAAGGTCGGTTTTAAAGACAGTTCACGTTTATTAAAAACTATAGCTTCCCTATTGTTTACCTAAATTATTCTAGGTAAATAAAAGGGAAGTTTTTTTTTATGCACTTTACTTTATACCTAGTACATTAAATCAATTACATACAATTTTCAAGTACATAAACACTTAAAAAAAATCAAACTTAAATAGAGAAAGCATTTACTTTAAATAAGTTATTTAATCTTAGAGAATCAGATAATACCATATCTTAACAATTACTTTAAATTACAAATGAGTTTTGTATTTACATTCGTAAAAAATTTTAAAATAAAAATAGAAAAATAAATGAAACTAAAATTACTTCTTTTACTAGTGTTACTAGGTGTTCTTGGCCATGCACAAATTCCAGCAAATTACTATATTAGCTCTAACGGAACAGGTTATGCTTTGAAAACCCAACTTTACAATATCATTAAAAATCATACCGTCAAATCATATGACGAATTGTATACCACCTACCAAACTTCTGACAGGGATTATTTTTACGAAAATGACGGAACGGTTTTGGACATGTATAGTGAAAAGCCAAGCGCAAAGGATCCCTATAATTATAGCTCAGGCAGCACACAGCGTTGTGGAAGTTATAGTTCGGAAGGAAATTGCTACAATAGAGAACATATTATACCACAATCCTCCTTTAACTCAAGTTCTCCTATGGTGTCAGATGCACATTTTATAACACCTACTGACGGAAAGGTAAATGGTCAACGCTCTAATTATCCACACGGTAACGTTGCTACCGCAAGTTGGACCTCATTAAATGGTAGTAAATTAGGAACAAGTGCAGAATCAGGTTATACGGGAACTGTTTTTGAACCTATAGATGAATTTAAAGGTGATATAGCCCGAATGTATTTTTACTTTGCCACCCGTTATGAAACCACAGTTTCTGGATATTCGTATCCAATGTTTAATGGTACTAGCAACCAAGTTTTCACAACTACTTTTTTAAACATGCTATTAGCTTGGAATGCACTTGACCCAGTAAGTCCGAGAGAAATAGCCCGTAACAATGCTATTTATGCAATTCAAAATAACAGAAATCCGTATATTGACCATCCCGAATATGTGCAAAAAGTATGGAATCCGACGACTGACACAACAGCACCAAGTGCTCCTACTAATTTAGCAGCAGCTAATACAACGCAAACGAATA
Organism: Flavobacterium faecale; assembly: GCF_003076455.1. Lineage (NCBI taxonomy): Bacteria > Pseudomonadati > Bacteroidota > Flavobacteriia > Flavobacteriales > Flavobacteriaceae > Flavobacterium > Flavobacterium faecale. The sequence goes on along the minus strand of NZ_CP020918.1, from coordinate 2,320,969 downwards.
CAAACCTATCATGGACAGCCGCAACTGATAATATTGCTGTGACTACATACGAAGTCTACCAAGGTACAATACTAAAAGCAACCGTTACCAACACAAATTATGCAGTAACAGGCTTAAGCGCTGCTACAACATATAATTTTATTGTTAAAGCAAAAGATGCTGCCGGGAACACTTCTAGCTCTAGCAACACCCTACTCGTTACTACATCATCTAATACATCAAATACAGCTACAGACTTATACTTTTCAGAATATGTTGAAGGTTCTGCAAACAACAAGGCACTTGAAATCTCGAATGCAACAACTAGTACAGTCAATTTAAGTATCTACAGTATTAAAAAACAAACAAACGGTTCAGGATCTTGGAGCACAGGAATACCGCTGAGTGGAAATTTAAGTAAAGGAAATAAATACATAATTGTAAACAGTTCAATAACTACAAACTGTTATTCTACTGCTGCTGCAAACATAAGTACAACTGCTGCAGAAATGACTTTTAACGGAAATGATGCTGTTGGTTTATTTAAAAATGGCATCCTAATTGACATTATAGGAACTTTTAACGGTGGTACTTCTAATTTTGCAGCAGACGTAACTTTAAGAAGGAAAGCTTCTATTACCTCTCCAAATACTCAATTTAATAAAACTGGAGAATGGGATACATTTTCTTCAGACACTTGCAACAATTTAGGTAGTAAGACAGTACAAGCAATTACAAAAAGTGCGATTAGCAAAGATGAAGCTGACGCAGATGAAGTGCTAATTTACCCAAATCCTTCCCAAGGTAATTTCACAGTTTACAACTCCAATATGCCATTTTCTGTTACCATTTATAATATTTTGGGACAATTTATTCAACAAGAAAACAGTAGCAATAGCAGCACGATACAATTAACAAATATACCTACAGGAACCTACCTAATTAAGGTTTCAGATGAAACTCATACCACAATCAAAAAGATTCTGATCAACTAATAAATCACAAAACAACTAAAATTAAAAAAGCGACAACATTGTCGCTTTTTTTTATTAGCATTTTAATCTTAAATAACTATTTTTGCACCGCAATACAACAAAACTACCATGATGATTCATTTCTTTGAAAACCAAAGCAAAACCGTTTTTGCCGTACAGACGCAAGACAAAATTTCGGCTGAAAACATATCAAAATTAAACTGGCTTTTTGCAGACGCAAATAAAATAGAAAAATCCGCTTTGACGGATTTTTTTGTTGGTCCACGCGCCACTATGATCACGCCATGGAGCACCAATGCGGTAGAAATTACCCAGAATATGGGAATCGAAGGCATTATTAGAATTGAAGAATTCCATCCTGCGACTGCAGATTTCAATGATTTTGACCCAATGCTTTCGCAAAAATATCCCGAGCTAAATCAAGATATTTTCACCATCAACATCGCTCCAGAAGCTATTTTGGAAATTGATGATATAGCGGCTTATAACAAACAAGAAGGTTTGGCCTTGAGTCCAGAAGAGGAACAATATTTGAATGATTTAGCGACTAAATTAGATCGAAAATTAACCGATTCTGAGATATTTGCTTTCTCACAAGCGAACTCTGAGCACTGTCGTCACAAGATCTTCAACGGAACTTTCGTGATTGATGGCGTAGAAAAAGACACCTCTCTTTTCAAATTAATCAAGAAAACATCACAGGAATTTCCTGGTGCTATCGTTTCGGCTTACAAAGACAACGTGGCTTTTGTAAAAGGACCAAGAGTGCAGCAATTTGCACCAAAAAGTGCCGACAAAGCCGATTTTTATGAGACCAAAGAATTTGATTCGGTAATCTCATTAAAAGCAGAAACACACAATTTCCCAACTACCGTAGAGCCTTTCAACGGTGCTGCAACTGGAGCTGGTGGAGAAATCAGAGACCGTTTGGCAGGTGGACAAGGTTCGTTACCTCTAGCAGGAACAGCTGTTTACATGACCTCGTACTCGCGCCTTGAAGCCAATCGCCCTTGGGAAGAGGCTATGACCGAAAGAAAATGGTTGTACCAAACACCAATGGACATTTTAATTAAAGCTTCCAACGGAGCGTCTGACTTTGGAAATAAATTTGGGCAACCGTTAATCACAGGTTCTGTTTTAACATTTGAACACGAACAGTACGACAAGCTCAGTGCGTCAAGTAGAAAATTAGGTTTCGACAAAGTCATCATGCAAGCAGGTGGAATTGGTTACGGAAAACTAGAACAAGCAATCAAACACAAACCACAAGTAGGTGACAAAATCGTTATCCTTGGTGGAGAAAATTATAGAATTGGAATGGGTGGAGCGGCAGTTTCTTCTGCAGATACAGGTGCTTTTAGTACGGGTATCGAGTTGAACGCGATCCAACGTTCGAATCCAGAAATGCAAAAACGTGCTGCCAATGCTATTCGTGGAATGGTAGAAAGCGACATTAACCCAATTGTATCGATTCACGATCACGGTGCAGGTGGACATCTAAACTGTCTTTCTGAACTAGTTGAAGACACTGGAGGTTTAATCGATTTGGACAAACTACCTGTTGGTGACCCTACCCTTTCGGCTAAGGAAATCATCGGAAACGAATCGCAAGAAAGAATGGGATTGGTTATCGCTCAAAAAGATATTGACATTTTGCAGCGCATCGCTGACCGTGAGCGCTCGCCAATGTACCAAGTGGGTGATGTAACGGGAGATCACCGTTTTACTTTCGAATCAAAAACTACTGGTGCAAAACCAATGGATTATGCTTTGGAAGATTTCTTCGGTAGTTCGCCAAAAGTGGTTATCACAGACAAAACTATCGATAGAAAATATACGGAATTAGATTATTCAGTAAAAAACATTTCCACTTACCTAGAGCAAGTATTGCAACTAGAAGCAGTAGCGTGTAAAGACTGGTTGACAAACAAAGTAGACCGTTGTGTGGGTGGTAAAGTAGCCAAACAACAATGTGCTGGACCTTTGCAATTGCCGTTGAACAACTGTGGGGTAATGGCCTTGGATTATTTAGGTATAGAAGGAATTGCAACTTCAATAGGACACTCTCCTATCGCTGCTTTGATCGATCCTGTGGCTGGAAGTAGAACTGCGATTGCAGAATCGCTTTCGAATATTGTTTGGGCACCTATCAAAGGTGGTTTGGACGGACTTTCATTATCTGCCAACTGGATGTGGGCTTGTAAAAACGAAGGGGAAGACGCTCGTTTGTACGCTGCTGTAAAAGGTTGTTCTGATTTTGCAATCGAATTGGGAATCAATATTCCAACTGGAAAAGATTCGCTTTCTATGAAACAAAAATATCCTAATGACGAAGTAATTGCACCGGGAACGGTTATTATTTCGGCTGCAGGAAATTGTACAGATATCAAAAAAGTAGTAGAACCTGTTTTGCAAAGAGACGGTGGTTCTATTTACTACATCAACTTGTCGCAAGACGAATTCAAATTGGGAGGTTCTTCTTTCGCACAAACGTTGAACAAAATTGGTACCGAAGTTCCAACTATCAAAGATGCTGCTTTCTTCAAAAAAGCATTCAATAGCTTGCAAGAATTAATTGGTGACAACCAAATTTTGGCAGGTCACGATATCGGAAGCGGTGGTTTGATTACTACTTTACTCGAAATGTGTTTTGCAGACGTGAACTTAGGAGCTAAGATTGATTTCTCTGTTTTCGAAGAAAAAGACATCATCAAATACCTATTTGCAGAAAATATCGCGGTGGTTTTCCAAGCCAAAGACGATGTAGCTGTAGAGGCATTATTAAATAAAAACGGAGTAGAATTCTTCAAATTAGGAACTGTTACCAACGAGGCAACTTTAAACTTTGGTCCTTGTAAACATGATATTGCGAAATACAGAGACATTTGGTTCAAAACTTCTTTCCTTTTAGACCAAAAACAAGCTAAAAACGGAACAGCGCAAGCTCGTTTCGATAATTATAAAAACCAAGCGTTACAGTTTACTTTTCCAACGCATTTTACAGGAAAAAAACCAGTAATCGATGCTTCAAAACCACGTCCTATTGCAGCGGTAATTCGTGAAAAAGGAAGTAATTCGGAGCGTGAATTCGCAAACGCTATGTACTTGGCAGGTTTTGATGTTAAAGACATTCATATGACCGACTTGATTTCGGGTCGTGAAAACTTAGAAGACGTACAATTCATCGGTGCTGTTGGAGGTTTCTCTAACTCAGATGTATTGGGTTCTGCCAAAGGTTGGGCGGGTGCTTTCTTGTACAACGAAAAAGCAAACACGGCGTTGAAAAACTTCTTCAAAAGAGAAGACACTTTATCTGTCGGAATTTGCAACGGTTGCCAATTGTTCATGGAATTGGAATTAATCAATCCTGAGCACGAAGTACACGGAAAAATGTTGCACAACGACAGTCATAAACACGAAAGCATCTTTACCTCTGTTACAGTAAATGAGAACAAATCGGTAATGTTGTCTAGCCTTGCAGGTAGCACATTGGGTGTTTGGGTATCGCACGGAGAAGGTAAATTCAACTTACCAGAAGCCAAAGATAACTACAATATCGTAGGAACGTATGGTTACGACAGCTACCCAGCCAATCCAAACGGATCAGACTACAATACGGCCATGCTTTGTGACACCACAGGTCGCCACTTGGTAATGATGCCACACATTGAGCGTTCGACTTTTCAATGGAACTGGGCTAATTATCCAAAAGATAGAAACGACGAAGTTTCGCCTTGGCATGAAGCATTTGTCAATGCTAGAAAATGGATTGAAAATAAATAAAATTTACTAAATTTCAACTTTGATAGAGCTTTCAAATAGTATAATTGAAAGCTTTATCAATTGAAAACAGTAGACTCTGTCTTTTAACGACTGAATAGAACACTTAACAAATTACCGTATGAATAACAAGCAATGTTTAAACTGTGAACAAAAGGTATCTGGGAATTATTGTGAAAATTGCGGACAAAAAAATGACACACACCCTATTACTTTAAAACACTTTTTGTTTCACGACATTATACACGGTGTATGGCATTTGGAAAAAGGTATTCTCTTAACAATAAAGGAAACTTTCACAAGACCTGGACAAGCAGCATTGGATTACATTAATGGTAAAAGAGTCAAATACTATAATGTTTTTTATCTCATTTTAATGCTGATCGGATTAAATATTCTTACGGTGCATTATTATCATGAAATTAACCACTCAACAGTAAAGGAAAATATAGGCAATGGTTTAAAGTTCATGAATTTTTTATCGGCTAATGTAAAAGTAGTTTTACTAGGGTTCGTTCCGTTAATTGCTATAAATGCAATTCTTATTTTCAGAAGATTGAAACTCAATATAGCTGAACATTTTATAATTGGAGGAATTAATTTACTGGGAATTCTAGTTTTATGTCTATTCGTAAACTTGTTTTCACTCTTATCCATATTTCAAGGAATAAAAGACTTTGCACAGATTCTTAAATCTATTTGCCTATTCTTGATCTTTTTATTTCCAGCTTGGACTTACTTTAATGCTACAAAAAAAGAGTATTCTATCATGGGATTCTCATGGAGGATTCTCATGTTTTATTCGTTAACTATCATTGAGATTATCATTATAATAACTTCTATTATGTATCTGGTAACGAATCAAACTGACCTCATATTAAATGTCAATTTATAATCGTTATTTCTTAGAGCATCTTGAATATTGTTAATTTTTCTTTAGGCCTAGTCTACAAGGTTTCACCTTGGCATGAAGCGTTTGTTAATGCAAGAAAATGGATTGAAAATAAATAATTTCAAGATTTAAGAATACAAAAGCGGTAAATTTAGGTTTACCGCTTTTTTTTTGATGTCATATTTAAAATTTGGGCGTGCCACCATCCCCAAAAAAGAGCCAAGCAGTTTGCGCTTATTGGCTCTTTTTCAGGAATGCTGTCGGGCTGTCCGCTATATCTTTTTGGTCAGGCAAAAAAGCCTGCCCAAAAAGGATGCCGCTCCCATCCCTCACGCGATCGCTATAATCACTAAAATTACCTATATTTGATTTTACTAATCAATTTGAAAACTAATGGGATTATTTGACTTCTTCAAAAAACAACCAAAATTTCAGGACGAAGTATTTGGACTACTTACCTATAATGTATTCAAGGATAATACTAAGAATTTTTACTCTGGGGACATTCTTTTTCAAGGATTCTTGATTGGAATTACAATTGATGCTAAAGATAAAGGACCTAGTCAACTGCAAAAAGACTTTTTTAAAAAACTAACATCCGATTACAAAAACATCAAAGACGAAATCATCCTTCCTTTTTTACAAATTGAATTGGAAGATACTATTGAAGAAAGCGGCCTAGCAAATTTTGACACCGAATTTGAACTGGACGGAATCTCAATTGGCTATATTTCGAATCAAAAAACTGAATGGTCTGTTACATATGATTCTAAACCTATGCGCCATTTTGTTACTATAGATTTTGATGGTATGACACCCAAAGACATGATGATTGATGGATAAATCAATAACCGTTTCTTAAAAAGACAATAGTATCTGCTTTAAACTTTAAAACTGCCTAATTACTAAAAAATTGCGCAATAATCTCTTTCAGTACTCTGATTTTGATTGGTTTTGTCACATATTCATTAGCGCCGGCTTCAATAGCTTTTTCTTTGTCTCCAGGTAATGCATAGGCAGACTGTGCAATGATTTTTACGGTTGTATTAAATTTTCTAATTTCAGTCATCGCCTCGTAGCCATCCATCTCAGGCATTTGAGCATCCATTAAAATTAAATCGATATCATCATACTTTTGGCAAGCTTCAACGGCTTCTAGACCTGTTTTGGCAATGATAATTTCGCGACTAAAATCTTTTACTACTCGCATGATTAACATTCGAGAAATAGTATCATCCTCAGCTATTAATATTTTCAATGATGGAGCTGCAGCGATAGCGATTGGAGGCTCGAAGTCAAGTGTTATCATGGCTTCTTTACTCTCTTTTTTATCATAAGGCAAAGTAAAAAAGAAGGTACTACCTCTACCTTCTTCAGAGAATAACCAAAGTGAACCTCCAAGCATTTCAACATAGGCTTTAGAGATTGACAATCCTAAACCGGCACCTTGGTAGGCCATTTTATTTGCGATATCTGCTTGAATAAAACGTTCAAAAATTGCTTCTTGTCTATTTTGAGGCACACCCACACCAGTATCTTTTACAAAAAACTCAAGCATCATTTCCTTCTGTTTGTACCCAAATTCAATCGTACCAGATTTGGTGTGATTAATGGCGTTTTTGATAAGATTGGTAAGGACAGCGAAGAGTTTTTCTCGATCGGTAGTGATGTAAGCATCGTCATAAGGCAAACCTTTTTTACAGAGCAAGGCAATATCTTTTTTCTCCGCTTCTGGGGTGAAAAATGTGAGTAGGTATTCCAGTTGCTCATTTACATTTGAATCTTGTAAGTACACTTCCATTTGCCCCGATTCTATTTTTGAAATATTGATGATATCGTTGATAATATTTAGCATTCGAACACCGCTTTTCTCAATAATTGCAACGTACTTTTGTTGCTTTTTCTCTTTCAAGGTTGGTTCTTTCAGTAATTCAGCAAAACCTAAAATTCCGTTCATAGGCGTACGGATTTCGTGGCTCATATTGGCCAAAAAAGCCGACTTTAGGCGATCTGACTCCTCTGCTTTATCTTTGGCAATTTTCAAATCTATTTCAAGTTGCTTTCTCTCGCTTATGTCATATTCTATCCCATCCCAACATAGTAAGCCATTGATATATCTAGGCTTAGCAACGGAATATGACCACCTTACACTACCATCGGGATTTATCACGCGAACTTCAACCACATAATTGGTCATAGTATGGATCGCTTTGAGTTCTGCAGCCCGCATTATAGGTATATCGTCAGGATGTATTTTCCTGTAAATTAAGCCTGGATCGTTCATCACTTCCTCTGCAGAGCATCCGTATAAATTGAAAACACCGTCACTTACGTAGTTAAACTTACGCACGTTATCGTCGATTGTTACAATTTGATAAATCATACCATTAACCAAATTACCTGCAATCGTTTTTAGTTGATCTTCGCTTTCTCCTACTATTATATTAGCCGCTGATAGTTGATCACTTTTTTCTTTGACTCTTTTTCGCAATAAAAAAACAATTAATAGCGCAAAAACTAGGGCAGCAATGGTACCTAAGATGAACCATTTTATATATTCAGGTAGTGCATTCGATTTTTGTTTTTCAAGCCAATGAAACAATGACGTATAGTAAACAGAGTTTTTGTCATTTTTTAAATCAGTAATGTTTTTGTCAAACAAATCAACCAGCGCTTTATTTTTGTTTTTTACAAACCCAAAATGTAGTCCAATGGGACGAATAATCACACCCGTTGGTTCAATATTTTTGTCACGTAAATTTGAAAAAGCAAAAAAACGATCGGCAGCTAGCACATCAATTTCTTTGTTTTTTAATGCTTTTACTGTTTGAGCAAACGTATCATATGTTTTTAATGTAAATGTAATTTCAAATTCTTTAGTGACAAACTCACTCATATACTGGGCCTCAATAGCACCTTTGAGTACTCCTACCTTTAAGTTCCGAACATCCATAATAGAATTCAAATGCACGTCTTTTCGAGAGAATAGTTCAGACCAAGAGGATATTACGGGTAACTTACTAAGGGTAAAAAGGGAGTCTCTTTTGCTTGAGTACGCGACATCTGGCAAAACATCAATCTGACCCGTTTGCAGTTTTTTGTATAAATGATCCCAAGTATCAAATTGGTATTCGTATTTTAAGTTTTCGGTTTTTCCTATTTCTCTCAAAATATCAACAAAAAATCCGTCAGGCTGGCCCTTTTCGTTCATGAAGATCTTTGGCGGATTGTTGTAGATACCAACTTTTATAATATCTGGTTCTGTAACCTGCTTTTTTTGAGCATTTACCACTACAGAAAATCCCAAAACACAAAAGTACAAACTTAGAGCGGAAAAATATTTGATAACGTTTTTCATAATGAAATTTTCAATAGCGTGGCAATTACGAATATAGCGATTCCTAAGCTAATAATCAGCTATATAAGTTAGTAAATAACACTCGCCTACAACAATATGTTAAAAAAAGTAATCGAGTATAAAATATAAGTTCTACAAATATCATCTGCTCTAAAATCAGGAACTAACTTATACTTACAAAAATCTTTGTTTATAAAACAAAAATGATTCGGATTATAAGAAAAAACACTATAAATTTACAGCTAAAACCTGTAGGGGAATATTTTTATATAAGTACAATGATATGATTCGTAATGTATTAAAAAGTAATAAAACAGTACATTTGACAGTATCTCTTCCTCTTCAATTAAAAAACATTATGAAATTTCAACTAAAAAACAGCATTTGCTGCCTATTCTTTTTTTTAATAACTGCATGCTATTCTCAAGAAAAAACGGCGATTTATTATGATAGTGATTGGAAGGTTTGTACCAAAGAAAACTACACCTATTACAGACCCATGCCATTGAAAGAAATTGGAGATTTAGTTTTCGTTAGGGATTATTACAAAAACGGAAATCTACAAATGCAGGGATATTTTCTCAAAAAAGAACAAGAACAGAAGGTTGGAGATATTTATTGGTATGATGAAAATGGAATGGATTCAAATTCATCTCAGTATTATAATATTTCTCAGGTTCCAGAGCTTACCTACTACTATCCTGACGGAAAATTATGGAAGAAGGTGAACTATAAAAATGAAGTAAAAGAGGGTGCAACGACCATTTACAAAAAAGATGGTTCTGTTCTAATGTCAGGAAAATTTCATTACAAAAAGCCAGTCAGTGGTAACTTTAATAATTTATATAGAATAGAACACTATTATGGAAAATCGTTACTACAGGAGAAAGCAGATGGAGAGCAGACGACAGCTGTTATGGTTTATGATGAGAGTTTACCATCAAAAACAGCAGTACAGCCTCAAGCTAACATTTATGAAAAATTATTTTGGTCGGGAGGGCAGCAATTAGCGCAATCCAAAGCTTTTAAACTAATCAATGACTATGATAATCCTAAATTGATTGGTCAAAAAAATTATGATAAATCTGGAAATAGTCTACAAAGTATTCTACAGCAAGATATTGACTATGGCTACAAAATTAAAAACGGAAATACGTATGAGTATTACACTCAAAATAATTTTGTTGTAGGTGTAAAATCTATAACGCCCTACGTAGAAAGGGCTATTCAAGGGAAAATAGTATCCTTTTATCCTAACGGAAAAATGAGTAGTATAGTCAATTATAAGAAAGGGAAACAAGATGGAGAGGCACTAGTGTACAACACAGCAGGAAACATAGAAAATAAGCAAGTTTGGAAAAATGGTAAGCCTTATCAAGGCAATTTTGTAGAAAAATTTTCATCGCAAATTTTTATCCACGCCACCTACAGCAATGGTGCACAAGTTGGCGAAGTAACGACCAAGACAGATAAAGATAGTATTATTACAAAAGGAACCATTAAGGAGGGTAAACCCTATCAAGGTTCGTTTCTTATTGAAGACCCAGAGAAAGACAGGAATGAAATTGTACAAATAAATAATTTTATTAAGACGGGGAAACAAATTATTTTCAATTATAATTTTTTAAAACCAATAGAAACGCACACTTTAATAAACGGTCTACGAAACGGTGAAAGCGTATATTATAAGGATGGAGAGGTGGTTTCAAGAATTATATGTAAAAACGGGAAATTTTTTGATGGTACATATCATGATGATGAAATGATGGTAACTTATGAAAACGGTTTTATAATTGAAGAAACTAGTTACGAGCGTAATGGTATGCCTAATAAAAAAATTGTTCGATCGTATAAGGATAATCAAATACAAAGCGTGAGTTATTCAGAACAGTTTATTTTACTCGATGTACCTCAACAAATTTACACAGGTACATACAAAAATGGATTACCCTTTGATGGGTTTTTCAGAGAAGATGGTAATGAGATTAAAACAATCGAGTATTATGAAAATGGAATTCTAAAACACCAATATTCGAATGACTATTTAAAAAACATGGAGAAATACTCTTTTCCAGAATATGATTTGAAATCTACCTTCAAAGATGGAAAAGTATTCGATGGAATGGAATATAAAAAAGAAAGCAAATCTTATATTTCGAAAAAATGGAAAAACGGTGTTTTGCAATCTATTGATTTTGATGTGTTTGCGATGCATTATTTCAACAGAATAAGTTTTAATTTCTTAAAAGAGAGCATTGAAATAACTGACTATCAATCAAAAGGAGAGCTAATTATTGAAGAGAAAAACAAAATTTTGACAATGCGTTTGATTGGTAAAGGTCAGACACTTTTTTCCAAAACTTCAAACAACAGTACTATAGGTGATGAATTACCCAGAAATGGAGGAAGAGCTTATATTTTAAAAAACAATAAGGTTGTTACCGCAGATTTTACTGTCGATCAAACTGAGAAAGCTAATATTGCTGATAGTGAAGAAAATTTTGAGATCCTAACCAATATTTTCTATGCTATGATTTATGAAGATAATACGCTAATAGGCTTTAAGGAAGCTATTGCACAAGAATTTATGACCGAATATCAATTTTATAGATTTGTACGTCATGATGATGAACTACAAGATAAGAGAGTGCTTGCAACAATACAAACAAATGAGAAGTCACAACCTTCATCAGGCATCCAAGTACGACCAACATCAGCAAACAAATATAATCTAGATTTATTTTATGGTGGTCGATTGTACACAACGCTAAATAATGTACCCTTTGAAAAATTAGAAATAGAAGTAGAAAATCTTTATAAATTATTGAACAAAAAACTTCAAGAAGAATACAATCGTTAGTTTTATGAGAATCGTTTTCAAATTATAATTAAATTTGCACCATTACCAATTTAAAAATACACAATACATCTTATGGAAGCATCAAACTTATTATCAGTCATACAAGGCATACCTAAAACAGAATTACATTTGCATATCGAAGGGAGTTTTGAACCCGAATTGATGTTTGAAATCGCCAAAAGAAACAACATTGCTCTCGACTACGATTCTGTTGAATCCTTAAAAAAAGCCTATAAATTCAATAACCTTCAAGAGTTTTTGGATATTTACTACATGGGTGCACAAGTATTGCTGCACGAGCAAGACTTTTTTGATTTAACTTGGGCTTATTTGACCAAAGTACACAGCCAAAATGTAGTGCACGTAGAGGTGTTTTTTGACCCGCAAACCCACACAGACAGAGGAGTTGCATTTGATGTAGTGATCAAAGGAATTTACAATGCTTTGGAGAAAGCTAAAAAGGAATTGAACATCTCCTATAAGTTAATTATGTCCTACTTACGCCATTTGAGCGAGGAATCTGCTTTTCAAACCTTAACATCTGCCTTGCCGTTCAAAGAATGGATTGATGGTGTTGGTCTAGACTCTTCTGAGCTTGGAAATCCTCCTAGCAAATTTGTAAATGTTTTTGAAGCTTCAGCTAAAGAAGGATTCAAATTGGTCGCACATGCCGGAGAAGAAGGACCTGCAGAATACATTTGGGAAGCCCTAGATTTATTGAAAATTGACCGTATTGACCACGGAAATCGTTGTTTGGACGATGAAAAATTGACGCAACGCATTATTGATCAACAAATAGCCTTAACACTTTGCCCTTTGAGTAATTTGGAACTAAAAGTGGTTCAAAAATTAGAAGATCACAACCTAGTAACGATGTTGGATAAAGGTATCTTGGCAACAATCAATTCAGACGACCCCGCTTATTTTGGTGGGTATATGAACGAAAATTATTTTGAGACCGCAAAGGCACTGCATTTAAATAATGACCAATTGAAACAATTAGCAATCAATGGATTCAAAGCAAGCTGGTTAACTGAAACAGAAAAACAAGCTCATATTGCAACCGTAGAAAACTATTTCGAGTCATTATAGTAATGCTGTAATAATTTAAATTAAAAACGCCAACCTACCTTTCGTATGAAAGATAGGTTGGCGTTTTTTAATTATAATCCTATTTGTTATCGAGAAAAAAAATACATTTTATAATCGACTTTATATTTTAATGTGACCCCAATTTTCTCCTGATTTTATTCTGCAAATCTGCATTTCACTTACACCAAATTGTTTGGCAATCATCTTCATACGCGTTTTTTGCACAGGATTGGCAAGTATCTTTTTGATGTGCATTACTTTTGTAATCGTCAATTTTCGACCATTCGACTTTAAATTGTGCTCTATCAGTTTTAACTTGGCTTGTTTCACAAATGGACTGTTTCGGCTGTGTTCAATCATTTCTTCTCTCGTTGCCCACTTGAGATTTCGATGATCATCATTGTCACGAACGCGATCCAAGTGTAGCACATAAGTTTGATCTTCACTTGTTTTTGACACAAACAATTCAGCTACCAATTTGCAAACAAATAGGTGCTTATTTTTAATTTGGTCAGCAGAATATAGTTTGTAGCGAAACATTTTGTAACCATCGGTTATTCCGCCTTTTAATTCTCTACCAAATTTTATATCGTCTACAAAGCTTATCAATCGGCCTTTGTTGGATACTGCGTAGCGCAATCGTAATTTATCCTCCATCACAATTTCTTTGAATTCTTCATTTGGATAAACTCTAATAGCATGCATTTTTTCTAATTTCATACAAAAAATAGTATAAATATTTATTAATAGAACAGTTAAAAACCGTTTTTATGAAGATACGTTAAAAGTAGAAAATTTCAAAGTCAATGCCAAAAATTATTTTTTATTCAACGTTATAAAATCGATTACCTCGTCATAACGATCACTCCACGGTTTAAAGTATTGTGTCACCATTGGCACGTGCTCCTTATCTAGAAATATCGGTTGGACATTGGGTTGTACTTTGTGTAACACCTTCAAAAAGGCAGCATTACTTTCTGTTATTGATGGATAGGTTTTTTTACCAACATACATCATTATTGGCGGTGTATCTTTATCAATAAAATAGATTGGCGAAGCATCTTTCCAATTTTTAGGGTCATTGGTCCATGTTGCTAAGTAATCGTGATCTGTAGTAGGCGGATATTTTTGCAAATAATCGTGCATATCCAAGCCTGCAGCATCATTAAGAATTATGCCCGAAATCGTATTCTTTGCAATTCCATATTTTGGATTCATTACTGCCAGTGCTGCGAGATGTCCCCCTGCAGAATGACCCGTTACAAAAATTTGTTTTGGATTACCCTTGTAATTTTTCGCATTCGCTTTTGTCCAATTAATTACTGCTGCAACTTGTTTTGTCATTTCATCATAATTAGCCATTGGACTTAGGGTGTAATCCGGAATTATAGTAACGATACCTTTGCTGGCAAAATTGCGTCCCATGAGGTCATAAGTACCTTTTCGTCCACTGTTCCAATATCCTCCATGAACAAAAATCAATATGGGAGCGTCTTCCTTGCTGTTCCTAGGGACAAAGACATTCAACTTAGGTGCATTTTCATCAGCGTTTATAGTTGTTGTAAGGTAGGGCTCGTCTTTTATTTTTTTTGAACTACAAGCTATTGTGGAAAATGTCATAATGATTAAAACCAAATATATAAGGTAACGCATACTGTCTTTTTTAACAAATATACCACAATAACAACCATACCTAAACAGTCAAAAACGGACTCTAACATCAATTTAACAACTGCCCAAGTAGCCGAGAATGCTTTGTAACACAAATTGCAACTTGTACAAAAGTTAAATAAAATCCAAACTAATCCTCATCCCAAATTTGATCTATAAAATTGATTAGCTTTGATTTATAAAGCAATGTAATTAGGAATCACAGCAAGAACTAGACATCCGAAAAATGAATAAAATCAATAAAGTAGCAGCAGTTTCACTCCTTTTTTGGAGCATGAAAATAGTAGCAACCACCTTGGGCGAAACCTTGGGTGACTTTATTTCTATGACTCTAGATCTAGGCTACGCCATTGGAATCTTAATTACCTTAGTTTTCTTTATTGGTATATTAGGATTACAACTTTCGATAAAAAAATACGTACCCGCTATATATTGGTTGGTGATTATTGGAACCACAACGCTCGGGACAGAAATTTCAGATTTCATGGATCGCACTTTGAATTTAGGTTACACGTATGGCAGCCTAATTCTAATAAGTTGTTTACTCTTGACCCTTCTATTATGGTTTAAAAAATATAAAACCCTTGAGGTATTCCCAATCAAAGAGCTACCAAAAGAACTTTATTATTGGACTGCTATTTTGTTTTCGAACAGTTTAGGTACCGCCTTTGGAGATTATCTAAGTGATGTGTTGGGAATAAGCTATCTAACCGGAGCTATGGTTACAGGCAGCATTATTCTGTTGGTAGTTGCACTGCATTACTACACAAAAATTAATCACATTCTATTGTTTTGGATTGCATTTGTATTTACTAGACCATTTGGTGCAACCTTTGGAGATTTCCTAACAAAACCTATTACCAAAGGTGGTCTGGACCTTGGTACACTGCAGGCTTCGATAGTCTCGATAGTCATTATGGCGCTTCTTATTTACCGTGCTAGCCACCAGAACAATGCACAATCTACCCTTGAAAAATACTCATAACAAAAAATTTTTTGTATAATCGACCAATTCCTGCGTATGCTCAGGTAGCGCATCACCTACATAAGGATGCGAACCACCAAAGACGTGATTTGCACCGTCAATAATTTGATGTTTGGCTTTTGTAAAGTGTTTTTTGAGTAAATTGAATTCCTCCATTTTCACTGCAGCATCGTTTGTGCCTTGCAAAATGAGGTAAGGAATTGTCATTTTCTTACTAGCAAGACTCAAATCGTAATACGCTTTATTTGACTCTAAATCCTCTAAAATTTCGATCTTGAGCGGCATCATTTGATTTGTTCTCGCATTCTTGATGTATTGAACTCCGGCTGCTCGCCATTGTGCCACAAATTTGGCATTCCAACTGCGATGAAAATCAAACGGGCTGGCCCATGTCACTACCTTTTTAATGGTCGTTTGTTTGTGACTGCAATACAACAAAGCAGCAACTCCGCCCTTACTGTGTCCTATTAAAAAAATATTTTGTGTGTTTATAACGGGTATTTCCAATCGAAGCTCGTTCAACAAAAAATGCTCGACACTGGCTATATCCTCCATTTCTTTACCTAAGGTATTGATCGAAAACTTTTCAAGCGCAGTAAAATCAGAGGCATCTTCGAGACCCATTCCGTTATGAGAAAAATTAAATTTAACAAATGCAAACCCATTATTTACAAAATAATCTGCTATCATTTGCCAACATCCCCAGTCTTTAAATCCTTTAAATCCGTGACAAAAAATTATAGTCCCTTTCGGGTTTCCTTGCTCAGAATAGCTAATATCCAAAGCAAATTCCTGATTTTGTGCACCTTGCAATATGTGTTTTTTATTTACACCCATAGTTATACAAAATATTTAATTGTTTTTCGAAAATTAAAATTAACCCTTTTTTTTATCGAAATGGTTTTTATACTGCTATTTTTTTCTATTTCATTAGCAAGACAACCCAAATAATTCAGAAAAATTTAACTAATCACCAATAAAAGAAAGGAGTTCAATTATAATTATTACGACTTTTTTTAATTAGATTTGTTTAACTTACAATAGCAACAATGAAAAAATACCACTTTGTCATTATACTATTATTTGCATTTATCACTACCGCCTTTTCTCAAAATAGTGCCACTTTAATAAAAGTAGATAATAAAGATGTATATCTCACAACAACAATTGGACATGACATTACAGGAACATACCTATATGATGGCACTACCGAGCCAATAGTTTTGTTGAATGCAAATGGCACAGGTATTTATCAGTTTCAAGATCTATCAAAAAATAATATAAGTTGGGGTATTGAGTCCAATGAAAAAGGATATCCTTTATTCGAAAAAGGGTTCGACAGTTCCAAGTATTCTTTTTGGTACAAAAAAACGTCAGATCCAGAAGAAAACTGGACAACAGTGCAACTTTCTATACACCCCAACAAGAAGAAAATTTTTATTGCAGGAGAAAGAAGTAAAGATTACATCGAAAAAATTTAACCACGAGCTATTCGAAAAAATATAACATTCTTTTTTAAGAATCACATTTTTTTTCTATTTTGCAGTACATTATAACTAACCTATGACAACCATAACAAGATTATTTGATCTTCCTTATTACCAAGAACAAAAATACAAAACCATTCCTGATGCACTCGTAAACAAAGAGAATGGCGTTTGGGTAAAGACTTCAACTCAAGATTACATTGCAAAAGCCAATGCTATTTCTCGTGGTTTATTGCGACTAGGAATCGAAAAAAACGACAAAATTGCTGTTATCTCTACTACCAACAGAACGGAGTGGAATATAGTTGATATCGGGATTTTGCAAACAGGAGCTCAAAATGTACCTATATATCCTACTATTACTGAAGAGGATTATGAATATATTTTAAACCATTGTGAAGCTAAATATTGCTTCATCTCTGATGCAGTATTATTCGAAAAAATAAGCCGAATCAAAAAAAATGTACCTTTATTGAAGGAAGTATATTCATTTGATTCAGTTACCAATTGTAAAAACTGGAAAGAACTCTTAGTTTTAGGAGAAGATATTTCGAACCAAAATGAAGTAGAAGCGCGCAAAGACAATGTTACAACACTTGACCTCGCTACAATTATCTATACATCTGGTACAACCGGAAGACCAAAAGGTGTAATGTTATCACACCAAAATATAGTTTCAAACGTATTAAACAGTGCTCCGAGAATCCCATTTCAAGAAGGAGTAAGTCGAGCACTTAGCTTCTTGCCTATTTGTCATATTTTTGAACGAATGATACTTTATCTATACCAATATTATGGTGTTGCCATTTATTTTGGTGAATCTATCGAAAAAATTAGCGACAACATCAAAGAGGTGCAACCCACTGTAATCACAGTTGTTCCTAGACTAGTAGAGAAAGTCTACGATAAAATTTACTCAAAAGGAAATGACTTAACAGGAATCAAACGTAAGTTATTTTTCTGGGCAAATGATCTAGGGTTGCGTTACGAACCTTATGGCGCCAATGGATGGTGGTATGAAATGCAACTCAAAATTGCTCAAAAACTAATTTTCAGTAAATGGAGAGAAGGTTTAGGAGGTAAAATTGAGCTAATGGTTTCTGGTAGTGCACCCTTGCAACCAAGATTATCTCGCGTTTTTGCCGCAGCGCAAATTCCGGTAATGGAAGGATACGGATTATCTGAAACATCCCCTGTGATTTCGGTTAATGACATGCGTAACAATGGTTTCAAAGTAGGAACAGTAGGGAAACCTATTGACAATCTAACTGTAAAAATTGCTGCCGATGGCGAAATTCTTTGCAAAGGTCCAAATGTAATGATGGGCTATTTTAAAGATGATGCAAAAACAGCAGAAGTAATCATTGATGATTATTTTCATACCGGAGACATTGGAGAGATAGACAGCGAAGGTTTTCTTAAAATTACTGATCGTAAAAAAGAAATGTTCAAAACATCTGGCGGAAAGTATATTGCACCACAACTTATTGAAAATGCCATGAAACAATCACGTTTTATTGAACAAGTGATGGTTATTGGTGACGGACAAAAAATGCCCGCTGCTTTCATTCAGCCCAACTTTGAATTTGTTAGAGAATGGGGTGTGTTGCATAAAATTGATTTAGGCCCATCAAATGATTCATTAGTAAACAACAAAGAAGTTATTGCTCGTATTCAAGAAGAAATAAACGAAATCAATACCAAATTTGGAAATTGGGAACAAATTAAACGTTTTGAATTGACAAGTGATGTTTGGACAGCTGATAGCGGACACCTTACTCCTACTTTAAAACTAAGACGTAAAATCATTATGGGAATTTACAAATCATTATTTGATAAGATTTATAATTCATAAACTATTCGCTATCCAAATAGATGTGTTAAATTAACACCTACCTTATTATATCAATAAAAAAGCTGAGAGCCATTTTCCACAAAATGACTTTCAGCTTTTTTATTATACTCCTATATATGTATTACTTCAAAATTCGACTATTATCATTTTAAAGAGTAATCAATCCTTTAATTTTAGATTGGAAATTAAATCCATTTTCATTACCTTAGTAAATCAAATTCAGCTGCTACTCTACTATTAACACTGTTTTCACACTTTCAATCTACAGAGAAAGTTATTCATCTTCAGCCTTTTATTATATTTAATAAAAAAATAACTTAATTTTATTATGCGTGCATAGTATTTTTTTCTTATATTTGAAAGAGTTACTACTGCTTATGAAAGACAAAACTATAGATTACATATTGAGGGCCACTTGGCAAGCCGTTTCGAGGATGTACAACGAAGAGGCTGCGAAATATGGAGCCACTATGTCAACAGGATTTGCACTCTTGAGTATGGACAAAGAAAAAGGAACACCATCAACGTCATTAGGACCAAAAATGGGAATGGAAGCAACTAGTTTAACACGTACCCTGAAGTCTATGGAAGACAAAGGACTGATTGAACGAAAAAAAAATCCAGACGATGGTAGAGGCGTATTAATTTACCTCACCAACGAAGGCAAAGATAAAAGAGCCGTGTCTAGAGAAAACGTAATGCAATTTAATGCAGCCATAAAAAAGAACATACCCGAAGATAAACTTCAAAACTTTATGGAAGTCGCAGAAATAATAAATGAATTAATTCAAAATAAATCTATTTTTAATCAAACCGAAAAAGCTGAAAATGAAACGCACAATTAAAAAAGTTGCAGTAATAGGATCAGGTATAATGGGTTCTGGCATTGCTTGTCATTTTGCCAACATAGGAGTCGAAGTATTACTTCTTGATATCCTACCTAGAGAACTTACTGAAAGTGAAACAAAAAAAGGACTTACATTAGAGTCGCCTATTGTGCGCAATCGCGTGGTCAATGACCATCTTGCAAATGCGCTAAAATCAAAGCCCTCTCCTATTTACAGTCAGAAATTTGCTAACCGAATTACAACCGGAAATACTACCGATGACATGGCCAAAATTGCCAATGTTGACTGGATTATTGAAGTGGTTGTAGAACGATTGGACATTAAGAAAGTGGTTTTCGAACAAGTCGAAAAATACAGAAAACCAGGAACATTAGTAACGTCTAATACCTCCGGAATTCCGATTCACTTTATGAGTGAAGGACGTTCAGAGGATTTTCAGAAACATTTCTGTGGAACGCACTTTTTTAACCCTGCACGTTACTTAAAGTTATTCGAAATTATTCCTGGACCACTTACATCTCCTGAAGTTTTAGACTTCTTGACTGTATATGGTGAAAAATTTCTAGGAAAAACTTCTGTGGTAGCCAAAGATACTCCAGCTTTTATTGGAAACAGAATTGGAATCTTCGGAATTCAAAGTTTGTTTCATTTGGTAAAAGAAATGGATCTTACTGTGGAAGAAATCGACAAACTTACTGGTCCTGTAATTGGTCGTCCAAAATCGGCTACTTTTAGAACTGTTGATGTTGTTGGATTAGACACTTTGGTGCATGTTGCCAACGGAATTTACGGGAATTGCCCAGAAGATGAGCAACACGCCTTATTCCAATTGCCAGATTTCATCAATACCATGATGGAAAACAAATGGTTGGGTAGTAAAACTGGACAAGGATTTTATAAAAAAGAAGGAAGAGAGATTCTAACTTTAGACCTCAACACCTTAGAATATAGAGCAGCAAAAAAAGCTTCTTTTGCAACGCTTGAATTAACAAAAACTATTGACAAACCTATCAACCGTTTTAAAGTTCTTGTAAAAGGGAAAGACAAAGCGGGAGAATTTTACCGCAAAAGTTTTTCAGCCCTTTTTGCCTATGTTTCTAATCGTGTCCCTGAAATTTCAAACGAACTTTTCAAAATCGACGATGCTATGAAGGCAGGTTTCGGTTGGGAAAATGGTCCATTTGAGATTTGGGATGCTATTGGAGTAGAAAAAGGAGTTGCCATGATGAAAGCAGAAGGTCTAGAGCCTGCACATTGGGTAACAGATATGATTGCTTCAGGGCATACTAGTTTTTATTCTATTAAAGAAGGAGCAACTTATTTCTACGATCTTCCAAGAAAATCACAAGAAAAAGTACCAGGACAAGATTCGTTTATTATCCTGAACAACATTCGCGAAAGCAAAAAAGTTTGGAGTAATAGTGGTGCAATCATTCAAGATTTGGGTGATGGTATTTTGAACTTAGAGTTCCAATCAAAAATGAATACTATTGGTGGTGATGTTTTACAAGCTATCAATAAAGGAATTGATCTTGCCGAAAAAGAATACCAAGGTTTGGTAAT
Organism: Flavobacterium faecale; assembly: GCF_003076455.1. Taxonomy (NCBI): domain Bacteria; kingdom Pseudomonadati; phylum Bacteroidota; class Flavobacteriia; order Flavobacteriales; family Flavobacteriaceae; genus Flavobacterium; species Flavobacterium faecale. The sequence continues at coordinate 2,299,604 of NZ_CP020918.1, read as the reverse complement.
CGGTAATCAAGCAGCTAACTTCTCTGTTGGAGCAAATATCGGAATGATCTTTATGATGGCCGTTGAGCAAGAATATGATGAGCTTAATATGGCTATCAAAATGTTCCAAGATACGATGATGCGTGTACGTTACTCAGGTATCCCAGTTATCACAGCACCTCACGGAATGACATTTGGTGGTGGTTGCGAGATGAGTTTGCATGCTGATAAAGTAGTTGCCGCAGCCGAAACCTATATGGGATTGGTTGAATTTGGTGTAGGTGTACTTCCTGGTGGAGGTGGGTCGAAAGAAATGGCGTTACGTGCATCGGACTTATTCCACAAAAATGATGTTGAGTTGAATGTGTTGCAAGAATATTTCTTGACTATTGCAATGGCAAAAGTATCTACTTCTGGTTATGAAGCGTTTGATACTGGTCTATTACAAAAAGGAAAAGATATTATTGTAGTGAACAAAGACCGTCAAATTGCTGAAGCTAAGAAACATGCTTTACTAATGGCCGAAGCTGGATACACACAACCAATACGCAGAACAGATGTTAAAGTGTTAGGAAAGCAAGCTTTAGGAATGTTCTTAGTAGGAACAGACCAAATGGAAGCGGGTAAATATATCTCTGAGCACGATAAAAAAATTGCCAACAAACTAGCTTATGTTATGGCTGGTGGTGATTTATCTGAACCAACATTGGTAAGCGAACAATATCTTTTGGACATTGAAAGAGAAGCATTTTTATCGCTATGTACTGAAAGAAAGACGTTGGAACGTATTCAGCACATGTTGAAAACCGGAAAACCGTTGCGTAACTAGTATCCCCTTAACCCCGAAAGGGAATAAGAGAGATGATAAAATAATATAATTCTAAAACCCTATTTACCCCTAATAGGAATTCCCCCGCTGCGGTGGGGTTAGGGGGCTAATATGAAAACAGCCTATATAGTAAAAGCATACAGAACTGCCGTGGGGAAAGCCCCAAAAGGTGTGTTCAGATTTAAAAGACCAGATGAACTAGCAGCAGAAACCATTCAGTACATGATGGATGAGTTACCGCAATTTGATAAAACCCGTATTGACGATGTTATGGTAGGAAACGCCATGCCTGAAGCAGAACAAGGATTGAACGTTGCACGTTTGATCTCTTTAATGGGATTGAAAGTTGAGGATGTTCCTGGTGTAACCGTAAACCGTTACTGCGCATCAGGATTAGAAACGATTGGTATGGCAACCGCCAAAATTCAATCAGGAATGGCACACTGTATTATTGCAGGTGGAGCTGAAAGTATGAGCTTTATTCCGATGGGTGGGTACAAACCAACTCCGGATTATGCTGTTGCAAAAGCAGGAAACGAAGACTACTACTGGGGAATGGGTTTAACAGCTGAAGCCGTTGCACAACAGTTTAACGTTTCGAGAGAAGATCAAGATGAGTTTGCTTTTAACTCGCACATGAAAGCTTTGAAAGCACAAGCTGAAGGTAAATTTGACAGACAAATTGTTCCTATTACTGTAGAGCAAACGTTTTTGAATGAAAATGGTAAAAAGGAAACCAAATCGTATGTTGTAAACAAAGATGAAGGACCTAGAGCCGGAACTTCAAAAGAAGCATTGGCAGGACTAAGACCCGTTTTTGAAGCTGGTGGAAGTGTAACTGCTGGGAATTCATCACAAATGAGTGATGGTGCTGCTTTTGTATTGGTTATGAGTGAAGAAATGGTAAAAGAATTAAACCTAGAGCCAATTGCACGATTAGTAAACTTTGCATCAGCAGGTGTTGAACCTAGAATTATGGGTATCGGACCGGTAAAAGCAATTCCGAAAGTATTGAAACAAGCAGGTTTGACTCTAAACGATATTGAATTATTCGAATTGAACGAAGCTTTTGCTTCTCAATCATTAGCAGTAATTAGAGAATTGGATTTAAATCCTGACATCATCAATGTAAATGGTGGAGCGATCGCAATGGGTCACCCATTAGGATGTACAGGTGCTAAACTTTCAGTTCAATTATTTGACGAAATGAAACGCCGTGGTAACAAATACGGAATCGTTACTATGTGTGTTGGTACAGGACAAGGATCAGCAGGGGTTTATGAATTAATGTAAAGCCCCCTAACCCCGCCTCGGCAGGGAACAAGAATAAAAAAGAGAAGAGAAAATAGACTAGATAAGACTTTTGGTTCTTCATTCGAATTAAATATGCAACTGATCATTGCAAAGCATAGAAAATATATTAACATAATAACTTTCAACCATTTAGAACTTAAAATAGAAGATTTCCAAAGAATGACCATGTCATTTCAAAATAACCTTAAATAGGTCTTTTTTCTAAAATCTCTATTCTATATTCTTTTAAAAAAAACATACATAATGAGCGACGTAACTAGAGGAGGACAATTCCTTGTAAAAGAGACCAAGTGCGAATCAATATTCACACCAGAAGATTTTAATGAAGAACAAATCATGATGCGTGATAGTGTCAAAGAATTTGTTGATAAAGAATTATGGGCACACAAAGCCCGTTTTGAGCAAAAAGATTATGCATACACAGAAGCGTGTATGAAAAAAGCTGGAGACTTAGGTTTCTTGAGTATCGCTGTACCAGAAGCTTATGGCGGAATGGGAATGGGATTTGTAAACACAGTATTAGTTTGCGATTATATTTCTGGTGCAACTGGGTCTTTTTCTACAGCCTTTGGAGCACATACAGGTATTGGTACCATGCCAATCACGCTTTATGGTAGCGAAGAGCAAAAACAAAAATACGTACCTAAGTTGGCTTCTGGAGAATGGTTTGGAGCGTATTGCTTGACAGAGCCAGGAGCTGGATCGGATGCAAATTCTGGAAAAACAAAAGCAGTTTTGTCTGAGGACGGAAAAACATACAAGATTACAGGACAAAAAATGTGGATTTCAAATGCAGGTTTCTGTAGTGTGTTCATCGTTTTTGCTCGTATTGGAGATGATAAAAATATTACTGGTTTTATTGTAGAAAATGATCCTGCAAATGGAATCACAATGAACGAGGAAGAGCACAAATTAGGAATTCGTTCTTCATCTACTCGTCAAGTTTTCTTTACTGATACTGTTGTACCGGTAGAAAACATGTTGTCTGAAAGAGGAAATGGTTTTAAAATCGCAATGAATGCCTTGAACGTAGGACGTATCAAATTGGCTGCAGCTTGTTTGGACGCACAACGTAGAGTAATTACTAGTTCAGTAGAATATGCTAATGAAAGAGTACAATTTAATACTCCAATTGCTAAATTTGGTGCTATTCGTTATAAATTAGCCGAAATGGCAACTTCTTGCTACGCAGGAGAGAGTGCTACTTATAGAGCGTCAAAAGATATTGAAGACCGTATTGCAGCTCGTGAAGCTGAAGGTGCATCTCATCAAGATGCTGAATTAAAAGGTGTTGAAGAATATGCTATCGAATGTTCTATTTTGAAAGTAGCTGTTTCTGAAGATGTTCAGAATTGTGCTGATGAAGGAATTCAAATCTTTGGTGGAATGGGATTCTCTGAAGATACTCCAATGGAATCTGCTTGGCGTGATGCTCGTATTGCTCGTATATATGAGGGGACAAACGAGATCAACCGTATGCTATCTGTAGGTATGTTAATCAAAAAAGCAATGAAAGGTCATGTTGATCTTTTAGGACCTGCTTCAAAAGTTGGTGAAGAATTATTGGGTATTCCATCTTTCGATACACCTGACTATTCTGAATTGTTTGCAGAAGAGAAAGAAATGGTTGCCAAATTGAAAAAAGTATTCTTAATGGTTGCTGGTAGCGCTGTTCAAAAATACGGACCAGATTTAGATTCTCATCAACAATTGTTAATGGCTGCTTCAGATATTTTAATCGAAGTGTACATGGCTGAAAGTACTATTTTGAGAACTGAGAAATTGGCTAAAAAAGAAGGTGCAGATAAAGTTGAACAACAAATCGCTATGGCGCAATTGTACTTGTACAAAGCAGTAGACATCATTACTCAAAAAGGAAAAGAAAGTATTATTTCTTTTGCAGAAGGAGACGAACAACGTATGATGTTAATGGGATTGAAACGTTTTACAAAATACACAAACATGCCAAATATTGTGGCATTGAGAAATACAATTGCTAGTAAACTTATTGACGAAAATCAATATTGTTTCTAAACAAGAAAGGTTCTGAATCAAAAAACCGCAATCATTAAGTTGATTGCGGTTTTTTCGTTTTTATACTTACCAAAATAAAGTGAAATTGTAAACTCTAAAGTTCATCTATCAAGAGAACTTAAAAAATATTTGGCCTCTAAACCAATTTTATTTTACAATCCACAAAGGGATGTTCAAATCTTGATTAAAGAGTTCATCTGTGACGCTACCAACCAATAATGATGAGAAAGTATTCCTCCCCTTGTCACCAACAATAATAAGATCAACCTTTGCAGATTCCGCTTTTCTACGCAATTTTTCAGCAATCCCAGTATCTCTACCTGGAATTATCTCTGTAGTCAATTCTCCTTTGTATCCTATCTTTTTAATGAATTTCTCATGTTTTTCCTTTAAATGATTCTCAATTTTTGAATCAAGATGTTCCTTTGGAATATAAATTGAAAATTGTAATGGAACATTGTAAACGTGAACCGACTTTACGGTAGCTTTCGTAGTTTTCTGTAAATTTTCGGCTACTTCAAAGACTTTATTAGAAGCGCTTGAAAAATCTGTACCCGCCCAAATAGTATTAATAACAGGTTTTGAATTCATAGGAATGGATAGAATATTACACTTAAGCATATGAAGTAGCTTTCCGCTAACAACCCCAGTTCCTTTAATTTTATTTTTATTACCTACTATAGCAAGTTGAATTTCATACTTATTGACAATATAATCTATAAGTGATTCCGAATAGGGATCTTCTGAGATAAGTACCTCCCAGTCTGTTGAAGAGGTAAATGTCTCTTCTACTTTTTCATTTAATTCATCTCCTATTATTTCATCTAGATTGATACCTTTTAATTGCTCTTCAAACAATTCTGATATTTCATATTTCTTGATATTATGTACAAAGTAAACTTTATTCACCTTTAAAGTTTCTGCTATAAAGGATGCATACTCAATTAAAGTAATGTCAATATTTGAAAGGTCTAAGGCGACCAATATGTTTTTTATTTCAGCCATTTTATGATTGTTTATTTTTATTTAATTGACTTGTATGTTGTTTTTTAACGATCTCTGAAACTATTTCTTCGTAATTTTCAAGCTCTTTTTGAGAATGTCGTTTTTCTAATTTTCTAAGGTCTTCGCTTAAACCTTTATAAAGTGAAAAGCACATCACGATTAAAATAATAGCAAAAGGCAGGCCCGTGACTATCGTGGCCGTTTGAAGTGCCTGCAACCCTCCTCCTAATAATAGTACGGCAGCAACACCACCTTCAGAAAGGGCCCAAAAAATTCTTTGGCCTACAGGAGCATCTATTTTACCTCCGGAAGTTAAATTATCAACTACCAATGACCCAGAATCTGAGGAGGTAATAAAGAAACCTGCAATTAATATTATAGCAATAATATTTAGATAAAAAGAAAAAGGATAATCTTCTAAAAACACAAACAAAGCAGTAGCCACATTATCATTTACTGCTTTTACGATAGTATCATCTCCAAGTAGTGCTTGATGTAATGCGGTACTTCCAAAAGCTGTTATCCAGAAAAAAGTAACAAGAGAGGGTACTAATAAAACACCTAATATAAACTCACGTACGGTACGACCTTTAGAAATACGAGCAATAAACATCCCTACAAAAGGAGACCATGCGATCCACCATCCCCAGTAAAAAATGGTCCAAGCATTTTGCCAACTTGAACCCGTATAACTTTCTGTCCAAGTTGCTATTTCAAGAAAACCAGATAAATAATTCCCAGTATTTTGTACAAAAGATTTAAAAATAAAGATAGTTGGTCCTAGAATCAAAACAATCAACAGAAATAAAACGGCTATTCTCATGTTCCATTCACTTAAAACTCGCACCCCTTTGTCTACTCCCAAAACAACCGAAACGGTAGCAATTAATGTAACACCAACAATTAAGACAATTTGAGTTTGCACGCCGCTATCGATTCCAAAAAGATGGTGTAAACCTGCTGCAATTTGTTGTACGCCCATACCTAATGAGGTTGCAAGACCAAATAATGTAGCTAATACTGCAAAAATATCGATTGCATCACCGATCCTCCCATAAATCCTATCTCCTAAATAAGGATAAAAAATGGATCTAATGGTTAACGGTAAGCCTCTAGAATACGTGAAATAAGCTAAAGACAAACCTACCAAAGCATAAACAGCCCAAGCATGAAAACCCCAATGCAAGAAGGTAAATTTCATAGCTTCCTTGGCTGCTTCGGCGGTTCCGCCTTCTGCCATTGGTGGACTCAGAAAATGAAAAATAGGTTCTGATATACTCCAAAATAACAATCCGATTCCCATTCCCGCACTAAAAAGCATAGCAAACCAAGATAGAGTCTTGAATTCAGGTTTTGCATTTTGACCTCCGATTCGTAAGTGTCCAAATTTACTAAACGCCAAATAAATCATGAATATTAGAAAAATATTCACGCTTAATATAAAAAACCAACCCGCCTTATTGGCTACAAATTCTTGGGTTGCTGTAAAAAATTTTTCTGCCCCATCTTTAAACATCAGCGTTAGTGTGATAATTAAAATGATGGTAATCGCTGATGTAAAAAACACCGGGCCATTAACCTCCAACCCAAAAATGGATTTCCTCTCATCACTTCTTATAATTTTCTTAGCCATAAATCCTTTTATTTATTATTATAATTTAAATTCCTTATTCTTCTAAATCCTTCTACTTATTATTCAAAGTCTAAAAATAGTAACCAATATTAATGTTAAACCTAGCTTCCCATTTGGCATCGGGATTCCCTTTTGCAAAATCATCTACAAAATTTCCACCAAGCCAGGAATGATTGTACCCAGCGGCATAATCAACATAGGTATACACATTTCCTGCAGAGATTAAAACTCCCGTAACATTCATATACGAATCGGTAAATCCAGCTGTTTTTTTCTGCATAAAACCAAAATCATTATAAAATTGTAAGTTGGTTATCGGCCCATATTCTACGGGAACATTCCTAGAAATCCCCAAGGTGTACATATTAAAATCGGCAGCAACTTCATAAGGTGCTCCATAAGCAGACATCGTTACTACATCGTCGGATTCACCAATAGCATTTTCAGGATTATTTGTTGCAGCAATAAATTGTGCTTTTGCATTCCATTTTCCTTTGGTTAGTTCATAGTGAGCAGCAAAAGCAGCATGATTTCCAACTTCTTCCGTGTCTAGATTGTAAAGCCCACCATATTCTACTGAAACACCCACTCTACTTGCTGACTTTTCGCCAAATTTGTAGATGAATTTTCCGTTAAATTGATTCACTTCTTTATTTCGCCCCGTGACATCATAAGAATATCGACTCGTCGAATTTTCTGAATTGTTTCCAAATCTTAATTCCTCTGCATTTTTAAAAAAGGCCAGTTGATATTCAAATTTCTCACTACTGTGCATGTATTTTATTCCCATATCATGGTCATCTTCTAAACCAACATAATAGGCTAAGTTGAAAAACCAGTTATGAGAGTTGTACTGCTGAATACCAAAAGGAACCTGAGTCAAACCAACTTGTATTTGATCTTGTTCATTTATATTGTATCCTAGCCATCCCTGCTTTAGCATTCCACCACCAAAACCTTCAGAATACAGTCTGTACTCGGCATTCATAAGTATTCCTTTGTATGCCCCTTTGGCATTTATTCTAAACACATCATATCCAAAATCTCCCCCTCGCTTTTTCTGACCATCCTTCCATGAAGATAAATTATAGTTAAAACGCAAAGCACCACCAATGCTTAGTTCTGGCTTATCCTGAGCGGTTAATGGAAGTACCATAAGTAAAAATAGGAGCATTAAGCACTTCTTTTTTGTGCATTGTAATCGAGTAATTTTTTTTAACATCAATCTTTTTTAAATTAAACTTTTGAATAAATAAGGATACCTAAAAACAAAAAAAGTGATTCAGGTAATCCAGCAATAGGTTTGATTATCTTGTTATCCTGCCTTTTTTATAGCTAAGTATTGTAAAATAGCAATGTTCATCCTATAGCAAAAAGCTAGAGAAAGGCATTCAAAAAACTTAAATGAGTAAATGATTTATAATCAATATCAACCTGTTTGAAAAAAAACAGTCTTAAAGAAGCAAAATATTGGATTGCAAATTTAGACAAAGCAGAAGGTTTTATTGCCTAAAAGGTGATTTTAAGGACTATATTCTAGGATATCATAATGACAAAAACTTTCTATTACTTTATTCGCAATTATTTTATTAAATGATAAAAAGATAAAAGATTTAGAATTAAAAAATTTGCCCTAAATGAGTTGAAAAAACGCAATATTTTGTCTCTTCGACATCATAATTGCGTTAAAAAAGACTAGAAATTCACTTTTTTGATCAGAAAACCAAAATGAATCCCTGCTTCTATTTCGAAAACCATTACTAATACAAACTAAAGTGTGCTTAAGTGTAAATTATGTAAAATTATAACGTAATTATCCGTTTAGACATCTCATATTATTTGTAATTTTACCCATAATTAAATAACACTTACAATTATGAAAAAAATCATTCTTTCCTTCGTACTGATGGCTGTTGCCTTCTTAGGATGCAAATCACTATATTCTTCTAATGACAAAAAGTTAACATTAAACTTTGAAGCTAAGAGCGGTAGCAATGTAGCTGGAATTGCCACATTTGTAGAAAAAGACGGCAAGGTAACACTTGAAGCAAATTTCACAGGACTAACTCCTGGTGTACATGCGATACACATACACGAAAAATCGGACTGCTCTTCTCCTGACGGGAAATCTACTGGAGGACACTGGAATCCAACTTTTAAAAATCATGGAAAATGGGGTGTTGGTGAATACCACAAAGGAGATATTGGAAATTTCACCGCTGACAAAAACGGAAATGGTTCGATAAAATTCACTACCGATGAATGGAACATAGGATCTGGCGATGCTACCAAAGACATTTTAAATCATGGAATTATAGTTCATCAAGGTACAGACGATTTCAAGACACAACCTACAGGTGACGCTGGCGGACGTGTTGCTTGTACAGGAATCATTCGATAAATACTGCTTAGTTTAAGGAGTATTATTCGAATAAAAAAACCACTTACAAATCTTGCTGTAAGTGGTTTTTATGTTTTAACGCTATTCTATTTTATCTAGTACGCTGACAAAGGTGCTGTTCCTGATCCTGTAGAAACAGAAGTGATTTTCACTTCACCAGTACCAGTAGTTTGGTTGTAAACCCCCGTTTTGAAATAGTAACCACTAGCACCGAAATCTGTGCTACTAATTGTAAATGATTTGGTATAATGTGTTTTATCTGTAGCGTCATAAATGCTGAATACCAATTTGGCGCCTGTCATTTGCAACGTGATTTTGTACTCGTGACCTGTATTAAAGGCAACATCGCTGTCAATATATTCTTTAGTTTCAGTATTCCCAGTGTCTGTTTTATGTGAATTTTGCTTGAATCTGAATTTTCCACTATCAACAACTAGCATGAAAAACTGTTGGTCGTTATCACCATTTCTATGCAACTGCACAATAGCCATTTCTCCGGTAGTTAGATACTTGGTCACATATAGTTTTGTTTGTTGGTAAGATGTCGCGTTATAGGCATACTCACCTAGTCCGCGCAATTCGCAACGGGTTGATTTTCCTTTGTTCATAGTCATAATTAAGTTATCACCACTCAAATAACAATAGGATGATACACCAGAGCTCGTCAATGAGGTATAACTTGTTGTACTTGTGCTTCCGGTAGTAGTACCAATCTGAATTTTGTAGCTGTTCAATACAGTACTGGTTACTTTTGCCGTGGAAACTGCAGCATTAGCGGTAACTTCAGTCGTTGTTGCAGCAGCAACATCTGTGGTAGGAGTAGCATCAGTTGTACAAGATAGTGCAGTGACTGCCATTGATAAGCAAGCGATTTTTACTGCTGCTTTCGAAAAATTTTTAGTTGTAATCATAAATTGGTTTGTTAGTTTGGTAAATCAATTATTATAATGCCAAATATATACAAAGACCAGTATATTGATTCTAAAAATCTTAAAAAATTAGACAATACGCAACATTTGCATTTATTTGTAAATATAAACGTAACAAAATAGATTTTTTAAAAGCTTAAAAATAAAATCAGCAAAATAGTACTGCATATTGATACACTATTATGTAGAAGCCAAATTCTTTTGCTTAACAACTGTTCCGTCCCATATGCGAGTATTGGCGTGCAACCTGAATTATTGATTACCCCTTCTCTACTAACATTCCTATTAGTGAAGTCATTGGATGAAAACTGCTAACACAAAATCCTAATTATTTAAACTGTACCACGTGTAAATTATGTAACCTAATTCAAAATTGATAGAACATAACAAGCACGGTCTAGTCTTAGTTTTGTAAATTATAATCTCACATACATGCTACAACAATACAAAACGACACTGTTTATATTCTTAATTTTTACTTTTGCAAGCGCTCAAATTGATCCCGATAAGGTTATCATTCGAAAAACCCTATCTGAAGCTTGGGAATTGGATAGCATTGACAAGCAGGGAACTTTTAGATTAATGTCTTATCGCCCGATTTACTTTTCGGCCGCACGATGGTCAAGTAGACGAAATACGGAACCTTTTAATGAAAGTGGTGAATTTCAATCCAAGGATAAAAACATTTTTAACAATATCGAAACTAAATTCCAGATTAGTTTTAAAACCAAAGTTATACAAGGATTACTTTTTGGAACCGGAGATCTTTGGGTGGGCTACACCCAAAAAGCACACTGGCAGGTATATAACAAGACCTTAAGTAGAGCTTTTCGTGAAGTCAATTACGAGCCAGAAGTGATGTTAAATTTCCCGACTAAAATTCCGTTATTTAAGGGCCATATTCGAACAGTTGGTTTGACTTTAAATCATCAATCCAACGGAAAAGATATCCCGACCTCTAGAAGTTGGAACAGAATCATCCTGAATATAGGCTATGAATATAAAAATTGGAACATCAACTTCAGACCTTGGTACCGTATGCCTGATGACGAAGACGAGAATCCAGGTATCACGAGATCTGTGGGTGATGCAGAATTAGAAGTTGCAACTCATTTTGGCAAACATGAATTTTACACTATTATCAATCACTCTTTTAGCACATTAGAGAAAGGTAATATCCAACTAAATTATGTCTTTCCTATACATGGACACCTACGTGGACATGCACAAGTTTTTCAAGGCTATGGTGAAACCTTAATTGACTATAATATTCAACAAACAACTATTGGTATTGGAGTTTCGTTTGCCAATTGGTAGCGACAATTGCAATGGTAATTCCATTATCCAAACCACACATTTAAATATTTTCAATTAAAACCCTCGCATTTTATAGCTTGTACTCCTACTTCCTTTATCTTCCTTGTATAAAATGTCTTTAAAGATTAAATCATTGATGTCTCTTAAAGCGGTATCATCGGAACATTTAGTGATTTTAGCCCACTTTTTTGTGGTCAAATTACCTTCAAAATCATTCCAAAGTAGCTGAATCATTTTTAGTTGACGGTCATTCAAAATCGTCTTTTGATGTGTCTTCCAAAATTCAGCTTTTTGTAAACTGCGGCTAATCACTGTTTCTGAGTGAATTATTGCTTTTTTCAATATATCAATAAACCACAGCAACCAATTAGTACAATCTAAATTCCCCTTTTGAGTTGCCTCTAATAGATCATAATAGCTTTTTACAGTACTTAAAATTTGAGACGATAAACTGTAGCAGCGCATGGCGCAGTTTTCTGACTTTGCCAAAAGGCTTTCTGAAATTGAACGCGCTATTCGACCATTGCCATCATCAAAGGGATGAATTGTCAAAAACCATAAATGTGCAACCGCAGCTTTTATCACTAAATCTTGACCAGTATCCTCAGCAAGCCATTTCATAAAGTCCTCCATTAAGGTCGGAACTAAAGTAGCAGCTGGAGCTTCAAAATGTATATTTTCGTTTCCAATTCCACCTGAAACCACTTGCATTGGTCCTCGTTTATCTTGCCGCCAACCCCCTACTGTTATGGGATACAAACCACTATTGCCCATTGGGAACAAAGCAGCGTGCCAACTGAAGATTCGTTCTGTAGTTAGTTCGTCCTTGTAATTTTGGAAAGCATCCAGCAATAACGCCACAAAGCCATCAATATTTTGATTTGTAGGTTGGTTGTCATAAAATGGATCACCGATCTGTTTTGCGATGGAGGAACGTACCGCTGCTGGTTTATAAATTTCGCCCTCTATTTCGCCCGAAGAAAGTACTTCTGTTTCTAATAATAACAAATTGGACTCGTATTGCGTACTAAAACCCAATGACTCCATTTTACCCAGAATGCGTCCTTGCAAAAAACGCACTTCGCTTAAAGGAGTCAATAATTGCTCATTATCCCAATAAAACTGAGGGAAATCTGGTCGTTCGTGGATGTATTTTGTCATTGTCCTTAAATTATGCGGTAAATATACCATTATTTACCGCATAATTTGCAGAGAATATTAAGTTATTCACCGCAGGATTGATTAGGTTATAGTTAAAATGAGCTAAGGTTTTGGTATACAGATTGTTGTTTACTTCTCGTCAATGCGACGAAGGGAGCAATCACGTAAACAGCGTTACCGCTCGATAACGGAACAATTTCTTAGTTTTTTTCTTGCTAATTGTTTTCTTTCTTGCGATAAAATAAATAATGAAACATTTTATGGAATAATCCTTTTTATCTAGCTTGTTAGTTTATTTTATTTGTAGACACGAGCAATATTCACTTATGTATGTGGTAATTACCACTTCCTTAATTATAAAGAAATTGCTAATTGATTCATTACAGGTGTATATAGATCTATATCAACCTCATCAGTTTCTAAACTAACAATTAAACTATAACGAACTTTTTCATTAAACTTGTTTTGTCTCTTTAAATTCTTGTACCAACCATTTTTGGGATAAACGGCTAAAACATTTCTCTCTGATATTTCTCGACCTGTTGCGGTAATGAAATCTTTTCGAATAGACCCTTTTGCACTTATTGTGTTACCTATTTCCCAATTAACACCAGTTCTAGATGGTTTATTTTCTTTTGTTTCGTTTTCTGGCTTTGACACTCTTATTTGAAATTCCTCAATAGATTCATTTCGTTTAATTAATTCAAAATCTAATTGGTGTGAATGATAAGAGTAATGAGTAGCTAATCGTCTACTTCCTGGATTCGGTTCAATGTAGTACGATAATGTAACTACTAATTTTACCATTTTTTCTTCTAAACTTTCTAACGCTTCAATTGGCCAAGGAAGATTAAACAAATGATATTCATTATATTGACCTCTCGACTTCTCATATTTATAGGGTTGAATTTCTCTCTCTGCAATTAGCGTTAAAGAATTTTCTACACTATGCATTGCTTTTTGGATATTAGGCACACCATAGCCAACAGTTCTTAGTAAGTTTTTTTTGGTAATGCTTTTTTTCATTGCATCAGTCCAATCAGCTGAATGAATCATTAGACCTCTAATAGTTTCTACCCAATAGTTAGGATAATTCGTTCTTAATTCAGCAGCCATTTTTGAAGCTAAGCCGGCCGCACCACTAGTATCTCCAAAGGGCATAAACAAATCGTTAGTAAAATCCGCATCTGTAGTTAATAATCTCAATACTGAATGGTCTGATGTATAAATTCCATCAGTAGATCTATTTCCTCCTTCAAACACCAAATCAGGTTTATTTGGCCAACTTCTATTAAATAAAAGAGATGTTGAGTTACTAGGAGACATTGCACCATAATCAGCTAATGGTTTATATCCAGTTGAAATATCAATTTTATCTTTTCTTGTGTAAGCACCAATAGTTAAAGCATTATAAGATTGTGCAGGATCATGTATGCATTCTGTTTCGTTTAGTGAAGGGTAATCACTATGTTTTGTAATGGAAACATTACCTCCACTTATAATAAATAATTGCTGCTCTAGTTCTTTACCAAAACAAATATTATCAACAGCAGACGACCAAGATGAAGGCCTTCCATTAAATCTTGTATTAACATCTGTAACTGTTAAACAAAATACTCTCAAATTTAATGGTTTATAAATTTGAGGTGTATTAACCCCGCTTTCTGTGATGGCTCCATATAAATCAGGATCATTATTACTATTGGTGCTAATTACTTTAAAAGACTCTAAGCCGTGAAAAATCTCTATATTATTTGAATGACTTAATGCGTCTGTCAAATCTCCATATAATGACAACCCTGCTACACCTGTTCCGTGGTTTAAATCATCTTGTTTCCCCCATGACTCATTATAAGTATAAAGATTTTCATCCATAACAAAATTTCTCAATAAAAAATGGTTATTATTTACTCCGGAATCAAGTAAACAAATTAATACGCTATTAGCGTCAAGATTGTTAACCGTTCTATTTTGTAAATCGTCTAGGTATTCTTTTTTAGTTTCAAAAGATATGTCGTTATCAGTGAGGAAATTTGAAATTTCTTGAGGTTTTCTTAATTCGGCGAGATTATCTAGTAACAATAAAGAATCTGATAATAGCTTAGAAGTACCTTTAACCAACTTTACAATATATTCTGCTAATTCAATTTGTGACAAACCTATTTGACATCCAATTATTTCTAAATTATTGTAAACATCATCTAATTTGTCTTGATAGTTTTCAGATTTTCTAAACCAAACTTCCCACCAAATATTCTCATTTTCTACAGGAAAAGGAATTTCAGGCGTATCAACCCAAAAAGATTTTAGCGTAGCAATTTCAATACTATTAATATTGTTTAATAAAGCTTGATTTTTAAAATTTCCTTTCTCAGAATCCTTAGTAGGATCAAGAAATTGTTTTATTTTTTTAATAAAATCAGAAACTCCATTCTCATTTACCACAACTAGTAAAGTATACCTAAATTCTTTGCTTTCTTTAACTAGTCTTTCTTCGACCTCGATTTTTAAAAGTTGGAAAAGAATTTTGGTTTTTCTAACTCCATCTTTGTCAAATTTATCAAAATCAAATTTTGTTCCCCATTCTGAAACAAATTCAACATAGATTGAATCATCAATAATTAAATTAGAATTCTCAATCACTTGTACTTCAAACGATTTCTTTATTTTCTCAATTTCCTTAAGTAAATAGCTCCCATGTGACCTATCTCTTGTTATTGGAGTAGGACTAATTGGATTGGACTTTGGTGTCTTGTAGGTTCTTTTATCGTAATTACCCTCAAATGAAATATGTGGCTTATTTTTCATTTACAACATTTCTCAACTTTAATAATTTTTTTAATGTTGCTAATTCTAAATTACCCATATCATTCAAAATCATCTCTTTAATCGTATCATTACATATTCTAACAATTTCAGAATAATTTAAACCTAAAGCTAGTTTTGAAAGTACTTTATAATCAACTTTTGTAGAAAAAGAAAATGCTTTTGTATGTTTTTTTATAATTTCAGAAATATGGTTTTCATCAGGTAAAGGATATTCTATAATTTCGTCAAATCTTCTAAACAAAGCTTTGTCTAAAGATTCAGGTAGATTTGTTGCTGCAATTATTATACTATTACTCTGGTCTTTTTCAATGTTTATTAAAAAGGAATTTAAAACTCTTTTTATTTCTCCTACATCTTGATTTTGATCTCTATGAGACCCAATTGAATCAAATTCATCAAAAAGATACACAGCTCTTTGGTCATTCATTGCGTCAAAAATCAATCTAAGTTTTGCGATTGATTCACCCAGATATTTGGACATTAATCCATCCAATCGTATAATAAAAACAGTAATTCCTAATTCACCAGCAATTGCTTGAGCTGTCATAGTTTTACCGGTTCCCGGAGCACCAGTTAATAATAATTTACGCTTTGGTTCTAAATTATGAGCCTTTAAAAGTTGCCATTTTTCTTGCTCCTTGATAACTTTATATAGAGTTTCTTTAATATTTTCATCCAAAACCATATCACCTAAATTGATTTTAGGTTGAAAAACCTCTATTAATTCTTGTAATTCTCTTTTGGGTAAATTTAAAGGTAAAGCTTTGCTATGTATAGCATTTACAGACCTATCCTTTTTTGCTACATCAATAAGTTTTTTTAATTCCTGTGCAAAAGTTGTATGGCCTTGCTTAGCTTCGGTTGCAGCAATTTGCAAAGCAATTGAGAAGAAACGACTTTCATCGTCATCTCCAAAAGATTTTATTAAGGATTTTATTTGATCTGCAGCTGCCATTTTGGTAATATATTGAACAAAAATATAATAAATCTAGTGTAATAACTAAAGTTTTAAACATTCATTACTATACAGTACTAAAATAATAAATCATTTTACTGTCAAAGTTCAACATACTAAAACAAAAAATCAAATCTACATTAAAATACTTTCCACTTCTACAAGACCCCAACTCCCCGCATTAGGGATCGCAGCGGCATCCTTTTTTGGGGCTTTTTCTGCCCCAAAAAAGATATAGCGAAGAGCCCGACCGAAGGGAATGCCCAAATAATTATTCTGACTAGTCGAACATTCTATAAAATGTCGTTAAAAACCATTTTTAAACCTGCTTGGATGCCCGCTAAATGATAACAAATAAATATCTTTGCACCACTTAAAATGTAAAGATGGATATCAATCAGGAAATACTGAATGCTTACGAGGTGATTAAGGAGGGCGGAATTATTCTATACCCTACCGATACGGTTTGGGGAATTGGCTGTGATGCCTCGAATCCTGAGGCGGTTGCGAAGATTTATAAACTGAAACAACGTGCCGAAACGCAGTCGATGATTTGCTTGATGAATGGCGAGAAGATGATGTATAATGTCTTTAAGGAGATTCCAGAAGTGGCTTGGCAAATTTTGGATTTATCTGAAAACCCAACGACTTTGATTTTGGATAATCCGAGAAATGTGGCTGCAAACATAGTTGCAACTGATAAAACACTCGGAATAAGACTGGTTAAGGAACCGTTTTGTTTTAAGTTGATGGAACGCATGAAGAAGCCTTTGGTGTCGACTTCGGCCAATATATCGGGCCAACCTACTCCTAAAAGTTTCAAGGAAATTAGTCCTGCGATTGTTAATGGTGTGGACTATGTGGTGAACTGGAATAGGGAGCTTGTATGTGGTAAACCCTCTACGATCATTAAGTTAGGAAATGACCACCAAGTGAAGATCATTAGAAAGTAAAAAAAGTTGTTACAAGTTTCAGGTTGATTAACTATACGTGAAAGTTGGAACGTCAAAAAATCATATGAATTATACAAAAGCTTTACAAAACCCTATTTTTAAAATTGTGGCGCAAGCGAGTGCCGAACTGCAAATTGATAGCTATGTTATTGGCGGGTTTGTGCGTGACTATTTGCTAGCGAGACCGTTGAAGAAAGATATTGATATTGTTGCCGTTGGTAGTGGTATTGAATTGGCCTTGAAGGTCTCTGAATTGTTGCCAAACAAGCCAAAGGTACAGGTTTTTAAAAATTATGGTACTGCAATGTTGCGCTACAAGGATACGGATATTGAGTTTGTAGGCGCTCGTAAGGAGAGCTACCAAACGGAAAGCCGCAATCCTAAAGTGGAAATTGGTACGTTACAAGACGACCAAGATCGCAGGGATTTCACGATAAATGCGTTGGCTTTTTCGTTAAACGAAAGTAATTATGGGGATTTGATTGATCCTTTTGATGGTGTAACAGCCTTGGAGGCTAAGTCCATCAAAACGCCTTTGAACCCAGACATTACTTACTCTGACGATCCTTTGCGTATGATGCGCGCCATCAGGTTTGCAACGCAATTGGGATTTGAAATTGAGGCGGAATCCTTGGAAGCGATTTCAAGAAATAAAGACCGCATCAACATTATCTCTGGTGAGCGTATTGTGGACGAATTGAACAAAATACTTTTGACCGAAAAGCCATCTATTGGATTTTTACTGTTATATAAAACGGGTTTACTCGACATTATTTTGCCCGAATTGACAGCTTTGAACAATGTGGAGGAAATTGAAGGTCAGACGCATAAAAACAACTTTTATCATTCGCTTGAAGTTGTAGATAATATTTGCCCAAACACAGATGATGTGTGGTTGCGATGGTCGGCTTTGTTGCACGATATTGGTAAGGCACCGACGAAGAAATTCAACAAAAAACAAGGTTGGACGTTTCATGGTCATGAATTTTTGGGCGGAAAAATGGTTAAGCGAATCTTTGAGCGTTTGCACATGCCACTAAACCAAAAAATGAAATTTGTACAGAAAATGGTGGTGATGAGCTCACGCCCTATCGTGCTCTCGCAAGATTTGGTTACCGATTCGGCAGTACGCCGCTTGGTGTTTGACGCTGGTGATGAAGTGGAAGATTTGATGACGCTTTGCGAAGCAGATATCACGACCAAAAACCCAGGGAAATTCAAGAAATACCACAATAATTTTGTGATTGTACGTCAGAAAATTGTGGAAGTAGAGGAAAAAGATTCTGTTCGAAATTTTCAACCACCGATTACAGGAGAGCAAATCATGGAAATTTTTGATTTGAAACCTTCAAGAGAAATTGGAACATTGAAAGAAGCGGTTAAAGAAGCCATTTTGGAAGGTGAGATTCCGAATGAATACCAAGCCGCATATGATTTTGTGTTAAAAAGGGCACAAAAAATGGGCTTGAAAGCAATAAAATAAAACTATAAAAGTTAGAATAGAATGAAAAAAGCGGAAAAATCAGTAATATACTGGTTACTTACAGGATGTTTTCTTTTGTTTTTGATGGTGACCGTTGGTGGCATCACTCGTTTGACCAATAGCGGTTTATCTATGACCGATTGGCATTTGGTAACAGATACCTTCCCTCCTTTGACGGAAGAAAAGTGGAATGCGGCTTTTGAAGAGTACAAGAAGTTTCCGGAGTATCAGAAAATCAATATTCATAACGATTTTCAGTTATCAGACTATCAGTTTATTTATTTTTGGGAGTGGTTTCACCGTTTTATAGGGCGCATTATCGGATTGGTATTTATAGTTCCGTTTGTGTATTTTTTGATCAAAAAGAAGCTAGATCGCGCTACGATTAAAAAGTGCTTTGTACTACTATTTATGGGTGGTTTTCAGGGATTTTTAGGCTGGTTCATGGTACGAAGTGGACTGATTGACAATCCTGATGTAAGCCACTTTAGACTGGCATTGCACCTTACTTTTGCTTTCATCACTTTTGCTTATACCCTTTGGGTGGCGCTAGATTTGTTGTATCCACACCGCAATCCTCCGCAATTGAATTTACAGAAAATTGCAAGAATTACGCTTGTTTTACTATTAATCCAAATTATATATGGTGGTTTTGTAGCGGGCTTAAATGCTGGTTTGATTCATAACCACTGGCCTTTGATGAGTGACGGACAATTTGTACATGATAGTGTTTTTATAGAGCAACCTAGCTTACTACTAAACCTTACCGAAGGTAAGAGTGGTGTGCAGTTTGTACATCGTACACTAGCTTATGTTGTTGTATTTATGATTGGATTGTTGTTTGTAAAAAGTAAACGAAACTTGTTATTACAGGATCAAAAAAGAGGAATTAATGCTTTGATTTTCTTGATTTTGGTGCAATTTGCCTTGGGTGTATTTACTTTATTACTAGCTGTTCCACTTTGGTTGGGATTGGCACATCAAATTAACGCTTTCTTTTTGTTAGCAACGATGACGTTTACTTTGCATAGACTTTCTAAATAATGATAGGAGTTAAGATTACCAATTATAGGGTAAAAATATATAATAAAGCGGAAATAATTATGATTTAGTAATTTGTTTCCGCTTTTTCAATACATTCTAGCACTAAAACCCCTAATTTTTAAAATTATTTATAACTAATTGTATAAATTTGCACCAGACTATATTGTCACATTTATTTTTGTTTCTAAACATTAATGTCAAAACTTACTGCTAAAGACCAATTTATCGATTTGTCTGATTACGGACGTCCTTTTGGTCGATTATTGGCTAATTCCTTAAAAAATACTCGCTTTACTCCAATTGATGTTACCTTATTATTTGGTCTGTCGGGACTAACGGCTATTTACTGCATTATTGAAGGCCATTTGTATTGGGCTGCTTTTTTCATTGTACTAAAATCAATGATTGATGCCGCAGATGGCGAGCTGGCCCGCCTGAAGAAAACTCCTTCCTACACGGGTAGATACCTCGATAGTGTCTTTGATATCCTATTGAATTTTATGTTCTTTTCTGCTATTTGTTATGTTTCGAATACCCCGTTTTGGGTTACGATTATCGCATTTGCCGCACTACAATTACAAGGCACTCTATACAATTACTATTATGTTATTTTGCGTCATAAGTCCGCTGGAGCCGACGCCACAAGTATGATATTTGAACGTCATACACCAACCGCTTTGCCGGGTGAAAAGCAACGAAATGTTAACTTGATGTTCCGAATATATACCTATGTATACGGTGCCTTTGATGCTGTAATCTATGCCTTGGACCCGAAAGCGTATCTTGTTTCTACTTTTCCGAATTGGTTCATGACTGTACTGTCTGTGTACGGTTTGGGCTTTCAACTGCTATTGATTGCTGTTATGCTTCCGCTGGGATATGTTGAATGGATTCTGCCCTTTTTTATTGGCTATTCTTTATTATTGGCTGTATTAATTCCGATTCGCCGTATGTATATTGAGTAGTAATTATATGAGCGATGTGTTTGATGGTACGCGGAGAAGACCCATTAAAACTGAATTTCTTATCTTCTTAACTATACATTTGCTTTATGTACATGGCGTGGTATTAGTACGCGGATATAACGGATTCGCTATCACGAAAACAAAGATAAAAATTGATTTCTCCTTTTGACTATCTTATAAATAGAGAGAATAGTTCGTGTCCATAATACGCTATTAGGTTAAAGATGTAACGGTTTCGCTATCGCGAAAGCATGGATAAAAAGTAATTTTCTTATCTCTTTAACGGTTCATGTGCTTTATGTACATGGCGTGGCATTGGTACGCGGATATAACGGATTCGCTATCGCGAAAGCACAGATAAAAACTGATTTTTCCTTTTGACTATCTTGTAAATAGAGAGAATAGTTTGTGTATATAATAAGCAATTAGGATACGGATGTAACAGTTTCGCTATCGCGAAACCTCGGATAAAAACTGATTCACTCTCTTGACTATCTAACAAATAATGGGTACAGTTCGTGTATGTGACATGCTACTGCTACAGGTTTGAAAACAGATTTCTCATTACCTATTTCTTATAAAGTAAGTGAGTATTTTGCATGTATAACCTGCTATTAGGACACGAATTTAACGAATTCACTGCATTGAAAGCACGGCTAAAGGTGGAATTATTTATTTCTAATCAGTTAATATGAGTAGTGAGTTTATACGTATGACCACTTAAAAGAACACTAAAACCATAGAACCGCTAACTTGAGAAGACCGATTAAAAGGGCCTAATTTAGCGCTTTTGTTACAAACCTATTATCAAAACTGTATTGAAAACCCCTTAAATTAACTCTTATAATGCAGTATAAAGCACCAATTATCTAATAAATTTTCCATGTTTAGCTTATCTAATCGTCCGAAATAAAGCAAATCTAGCGTATAAACTACTTCAAAAAACCGTTCTTAAAGCCTAATTTATCTATAATTCGAACGAATATATTATGTCTTTTCGACAAATTCAGGACTCGGATAAGCTTGATTCCTTTTCGAAATATAAGAAAATAGCGGACTGATTTAATAAACTTATTGCCACCCATAATGTAAAAATACAGTCTCAAAACCTAAGATAAAAACTAATTATTTTTGAATTATTTTGATGATTACTCACTGTTTTAGCCGCTAAAAAACGAGACTTTGAGGCATAAAAAAGAGCAAAAAATCTACGACTTTTTGCTCTTTTTTGTTGTTTACAGAATGTAAAAAGGAGATAAATGAATGCCTTTTCAACTTACTATTACCTCATCATTTTAATTGAACAGCCTATTGCTTTAGTAGTTTCTGGTGAAGGAGTTTGTCATTTTTCTAAAGCTGCGATGGTGTTTTGCCAGTATTTTCCTTTCACTTCTTTGGCGCTATCTACGTTATCATCGATGGCTCCAATGTATTTTACGACTCTGTTTTTGCCCAATAAAAAGACGTGCGGTGTCTTAGTCGCTCCGTATTGAGGATAGATTTTTTGTCCCTCATCTAACATGTACGGGAAAGCAAATCCTTTCTCTTTGGCTCTTACTTGCATTAGTTCGTAGCTATCTTCGGGCTGCGCTTCAGGATCATTTGGACTTATTGCTAACACAATATAGCCTATGGATTTGTATTTTTTAGCCAAAGAATTGATACGATCTTCATACTTTTTGGCGAACGGACAATGGTTACAAGTGAACACAATAATAAAGCCTTTTGCGCTTTTATAGTCGGCCATACTATACATTTTATCATCAATAGATTAGAGATTAAAGTCGGTTGCGGTATCCCCAATTTTATAATCCGTTGGAGGAAATGGATTGGCTAAGCCAATAAAAAAAGTAAAAATAAACAAGAAGGAAGAGATAATTTTCATAGTGTAGTAGTTTAATTTATATTCGAATTTATGTATTGATTTAGCTCATTAAAAGTAGCGAAATCACGCTCAACAAACACCCTTTTTTCACCTTGTATAATCAGTGTAGCAGGGATAGATCCAGACCAGTTTTGGTCTACTTTTTCGAGCCAATTATTATAGTTTTTATCAGTCAAAACCACGACTTCAGATTGCACCTTTTTACGCTTCAAAAACGGAATTAATCGGGACTGAATTTGGTCCTTAAAATCCAAACTTACGAGGACCACTTTTATCATTTTATTCTCTGTATTCAGTTGCTCAAAATAGGGCAATTCTTTAACACATGGAGCACACCAGGTCGCCCAAAAATTGACTACATAAGTGGTGTTTTTATTGCTCAATATTTCGTTTTCCAAAGCTTGGTAATTATCAAAAACGACTGGATTTTGTGCCTTCATTTGGAAAGAAAAAAGGACACCTACAAACAAGAACAATGAGTACTTCATAACGACCATCGATTAATTAATTTGAGATAACAATTTACAATCTATATCTCATTTTATCATTTCAGTTAACAAAACATTATCATGAAAAAGCAAATTACAACTGAGTAGAAGTAGGTGATAATCGATCATTTTTTACTCAAAATTACCGCTTTAATTTTGGAGGGAAACTTAAAAAAAAAGGTGGATTCTAGCGTGAAAAAGACTTCACGTTTTACTTAAAGTATTACTTTAAATTAAAAACACTTTATAATACTATAAAAGCAACCTTGAGTACAATTTTAATTTTGATATTTTTCGAGCTAAAAAAATTGCACTTTCAAAAAAGCAGATTTAGTAGGTAAAAATAAATTATGCAATTTAAAAATAAAAAACTTACAATTTAGCAATATAGACAAAAACTATACAACAACATTAAATAGTTATTTACCAACTAATTATAAACTATTAAATAAACTATAAATTTAATTAAAAACACGAAGAATAAAAATGTGTTTACTCTTGAAATATTTGGCCAAATTACGCTATTTAAGCTATGTATCAGTCATAAATTGTATTTATTTTCAAAAACAAAATTAGAATATATCATATTATTAACAAGAGACAAAAACAAAGTTAACCATTAAAAATTAACTTAAATACTACCCTAACAACCTAGAGAAATCTCTCCATTTTACACCCTCTAAAAAATGCTAATCGAGCGATATTTTGAAGCCTTTTTTTATCGTTTTTTTTAGCTCAAACACAAGCCTACTCTCACCATCTTTCTATAAAAAATAAAGACAAAACGGTAGTTGATCCTGGATGTAAGTCCTGCATTAATATCCGTTTTAACAACTTCTAAAGCTTCATTTCCGAACAAACCATAATTGTAGAATGAAGCAATGACCCGCCTTAATTAGGGGCGAAAAATGATCATCAGTTTACTATGGACACTCACTACTTACGAATCATAAAACCACCTCCTACTCGCACCTAATACATATACAAATCACAGATCGAAAACAGCCCAAAACAAGCCTAAATTAATTCATAGCAAACAGGCAAAAACGAAGCAATTATTTCGAAAATAAAACAGTCGAAAACCCGAACAGTTTGAGCCAAAAAAAAAGCCTGAAATCAAATTGATTTCAGGCTTAAAATTCTGCATTATTTTCGATAAAAAAGAAGGCGGATTTAGACCAAATTTTGACCCACTTTATTGAATCCAATTTTTGAAATCTGAGACCTTTTCTCTCGAGACAATTACCTCATCATCTTTGTAACTTGGAAGGACAATTTTGAGTCTCGAATTGGAGTAGACCACAATATCTTTTATGGCCGAAATCGGAATTATAAATTTACGACTGATGCGATAAAAAGTGGTGGGGTCTAATTTCTGTTCGAGTTGATCCAAGGTGCCATCGATCAAATAATCTCGGTTTTCAAAAGTGTGCAAATAGGTCGCTTTGTTCTCGCTGTAAAAACATTCAATTTCGTCAATAGCGATCACTTTTAGATGTTGTCCGATTTTGATGGTGAATCTTTTTTGATATTCTTTTTCCACCGAACCACTCAACATTTTTTTTATCGTCTCAAAATCCAATTCCACTTTTTCATTTTTAGGATGACGTTCCCTGAATTTTGAAACTGCCATTTCCAAATCCTCTTCGTCGATAGGTTTCAAAAGATAATCGATGCTATTTAATTTGAAAGCGCGCAAAGCAAATTCATCATAAGCTGTTGTAAAAATGATAGCACTTTTGATTTCGACCTTTTCAAAAATTTCGAATGACAAACCATCCGACAACTGAATGTCTAAAAAAATCAGATCGGGATGTTCATTTTGAGAAAACCAATTGACAGCTTCTTCGACCGAATGAAGCATCACCCCTACTTCGATATTTAATTTTTCTAATTTTCGTTGCAACAATCTAGCTGCAGGTTTTTCGTCTTCAATAATTATTGTTTTCAAGATAAAATTTTTAATGGTTTACTACTTGCGCTTTAGTCTCTTTCGAAAAAGCTATTCCCACTTATTGCTTTCTTCTTCGCTCATGAATTCTTTCATTTTTTTCTCTTCCCAATCCGATCCAAAAAAATAGTTCTTCCCAAATACAGACCAGCCATGTACAACGATTCCGATACCCCAAAAAAGCGCCGTACTCCAAGTTTCCCATTTCCACAACATTTCAACTCCGAAACCACTACTTTTTACAATTGAGATCAAAATAAAGGCATTTACCAGCACACAAACTAACAAATGAACATAGAACCCTTTTATTCTTTTTACGCGCTTGTATGCAGCGTTATATCGTGCTTGATCACTGTTAGGATCCAAATCGTAATTATCAAGTATTCTTTTATCCTTTCTCATTATTTCTTGCATTTTAAAATTATTGCCATTGATCTCTTTTCTGATTCTGATTTTCCTTCTCCATGAATTCTTTGATTTTTCGTTCTTCCCAATCATATCCAAAAACCGAAATCAAATCAAAAACTTTACAGGCATGAAATAGCACGCCAATTCCCCACCCCAGCAAAGGCCAATAAAACCAGTAATGACCTGGTGAAGTGATAATGTTGAGAATAAACAACCCGCTATTTACCACTACGTATGAGGTTAAGTTACCATAAAAGCCTTTGATGTCCTCAACTTTTTTTCTCGCTCTATAATAGCGCTCTTCTTCTTGGTTACTACATTCCATGATTATTTCTTGTGTTTTTTAGTCGCTTCTTTTCTCAAAATTTCTTGTATTTTACGTTCTTCCCAATCGCTTCGGTAACCAAATACTTTGATACCGTGCATGAGAAGTCCAAATCCCCAACCACCGGCAGAAAACCAAAACCATTGGAATTGCGGCGAAAATGTCAAATTAATAAAAACCAAAAACGGAATGACGATGCAATACGAAATCAAATTCCCGTAAAACCCCTTTAATTCTTCCACTCGTTTTTTGGCACGATAATAAGCATTGTTTTCATTTTGCAAAACTGTAGTTTGAACTATCGAAATTTGCTTTGTCAAAATTGGTAAACGGACTTTGAAATGGTGTTCTGTTTTTTCGATCAAAACTTTTCGATCAGTGACAATTGCGTAGCGGTTGATGATATTTTGTAATCCTACCCCTTGCCTATTTTGCAAAACCTCTTTCTTTTGAAAAGCATTTTGAACTACTAAAAATCCGTTTTCGATAAAAATCCGAATTTTCAAAGGTTTTTGGGTACTCACCACATTGTGCTTGACTGCATTTTCTAACAAAAGTTGCAAAGCAAGCGGCACCACTTTGGCTTCTGGATCTGGATTTTCAATTGTCATCTCGTATTCCAAACTGTCCTCAAAACGCATTTTGAGCAAACTCATGTAGGTTTTTGCAAAGGCAAGCTCCTCTTCAATCGATACCAATTCTTTGTCTTTCTGCTCCAAAACATAACGGTAAATTTTAGACAATGAAGTTGTAAAACGTTGTGCATTTTCGGGATTTTCTTCAATCAAGGAACTCAACACATTCAAACTATTAAAAAGGAAATGAGGGTCGATTTGATTTTTTAAACTTTCGAATTTAGCCGAAGCTGTTCCTGCGATAATCTTCTGTTCTTTTACCTTGTTTTCATTGTATACTTTGTAGTAATATAGTGAATAAATTCCCAGGAAAACAATAAAGGAAGTTACTGCAGCAACAATGTAATTTGAAATCGTTTCTGATTCGAAAAAGGTTAAAAAACTCCTGTTTTCTACAATTACATCTTCAAAAATTCGAAGTAAAAAAATCACGAACAAAGATAAAAGTAAAGAACTACCCAAACTTATAACCAATCTTTTGAGCGTATAACTTTTATTTTTAAAAGATGATTGTAGTTTCATAAAAAGAAGAGCATTACTATAATATAAAACCATCCCATACAACATGGTGTATAGAAAATTCACCTTCAATTTGTTATCGAATGTTATCGTTCCGCCATTCAAAACCGGAATAGTTACCAAGACAATAAATATTAAAAACGAAATAAGAAGTGCTCTTGGGAGCTCTTTAAATAGTCTACTTGGATTCATTTTCTATTTTATTAGTGCTGTTATATTTGTTCCAGATTTTGAGTACTTAAAACAGCAGTACATATAACGAATGTAAATGCATATGTTAAGTGTTGCTGTTTTTTGGATGCCGCTATGATACAAGAATCTAATTCTAAAACATTTCTATTTCAAAAGTACTATTATTGTTGTCTCAAATAAATTTAATACTACTGAACTGTTGAAATTTCATGATGAATTGTAACAACTACAATTTTGATTTATATTTACAATTAAATACAATAATCTCCCAAGGTGTTTTGCATGAGGGATAGCAGTGGAAATCCTTTATTGAGGCTTTTGCCGAAAAAAAGATTGAAACGGATAGCCCGACCGAAGGGCATGCCCAAATATAAAAGTAAAGAAGGATGACAGAAAAAGATAAAATGATTGCGGGTGACTATTACAATGCGGGTGACGCAACTCTAATTAAAGACCGCCGACGTGCCAAAAATTTGCTGCACCGATTGAATGTTACTGAATATCGTGTCACCAAAAAAGCACGCGAAATCATCAAGGAATTGATTCCTGATGCGGGGGTGAACTTGTATATTGAGCCGCCTTTTCACTGTGATTATGGATACAATATTAGTTGTGGCGACAATGTCTACTTCAACGTGAATTGTGTGGTGTTGGACTGTGCGCCGGTGGTTATTGGTTCGAATGTCTTTTTTGCACCCAATGTGCAATTGTACACGGCTACACACCCACTTGAGGCCGAATTGCGTCGCACACTCGAAAGCGCCTTACCTATAACCATTGGCGACGACTGCTGGATTGGTGGCAATACGGTGATTTGTCCCGGAATTACAATTGGAAAAGGATCGGTGATTGGCGCGGGATCTGTGGTAACGAAAGATATTCCTGAGAATTCGTTAGCAGTTGGAAATCCTGCAAAAGTAATCAGGAAATTAAATCAATAATAACATGCTAGCATTAAACAAAATACATCATATTGCGATTATTTGTTCGGACTATGAAAAGTCAAAACACTTTTATACGCATATTTTAGGATTGACTATTATTCAAGAAATTTATCGAAAGGAGCGCGATTCGTTCAAACTCGATTTGGCGCTGAATGGTGACTATGTGGTCGAATTATTTTCGTTCCCAAGTCCGCCACAACGCCCTTCAAGACCTGAGAGTTGTGGTTTGCGTCATTTGGCATTTGAGGTTGATTCGGTTGTTGTTTGCAGGGATGAATTAATTATCGAAGGGATTAATTGCGAAACGATTCGGGTAGATGAATTTACAGGGAAACGCTTTTTCTTTATTGCTGATCCTGATGATTTGCCTGTAGAATTCTATGAAAAATAACACGAAATGTTAAAAGGGTGTTTAATGCGATTTCGGATTTATACCTTTGTATTCCTTAAAAAGTAAAGAATACAAAGATGACAAAATCGGCTAAAATCAAAAAGAATCATTCTTTTATCATTTTAAAAAAATTAGTAATTGTCTCTGCTTTAATTGGTTTTCTCTCCTCCTTTATGGGAATTGTATTAAAAAGATCAACTGAATATTACGAGGATATTTTCTTAGAAAGAGCCAATAATCATCTTGTTTTTTATCTATTGTTCCCCTTTATTGGCTTGTCACTGATCTACTTTTTACGTCAATATGTATTCAGAAAAAAAGAAAACAAGGGCATTAAAGAAGTTTTTGATAGTACTACAAACAAAACGAACAACCTACCCGCTTATAAAATTCCGTCACACTTCATCAACGGATTTTTAACGGTCATTTTTGGAGGATCAACAGGGATCGAAATTTCGACTGTGGTGGCCGCAGCAACGATTGGCTCTGTGGCCCAGCGAAAGAAAAATATCTTTAGAAAATACAAAACCGAATTGATTTGTGCGGGTGTTGCTGCCGGAATTACGGCTTTGTTTGGTAGTCCTATTGCAGGATTATTGTTTGCGTATGAGGTTATTTCGAAAAAGATTTCAAATATCTTTTTACTTACTACGGGCATTGCTGTTGCTATTGCCTATGGTTTATTACTTACCATAAATGAACCTCCACTGTTTGCCATTCATATTACTACTTGGCACACCAATGCTATTCCGTATTTTATACTACTCGGAATTTTAGCAGGACTTAATGCCGTGTATATGACCAAAACAGTATTGTTTATAAAAGGGCAATTTTTAAAAATAAACACTCATTTTCACAAAATCATTTTAGGATCAATAATATTAAGCGCTGCGTTGCTCTTGTTTCCGCAGTTGTATGGAGAAGGTTATCATTCGATAAAAAGCATCATCAATAGTTCCAATCAAAGTTTAGTTAGCTTGTCGTTGGTTGTCACCCTTGCAAGTATTTTGATTTTAAAACCTATTGTTAGTTCTGTGACCTTGGCTGCAGGTGGTGATGGCGGTGTGTTTGCTCCAAGTTTGTTTATAGGTGCTTTTTTAGGATTGCTAACAGCATTATGCCTCAATCATTTATTTGATAGTGATGTAATAGTTCTCAATTTTATGGTCCTAGGTATGGGAGCCGTTTTGAGTGCGAGTATCAACGCTCCTTTTACGGCTTTGTTTTTGACACTTGGACTAACCAATAATTATACTTTGTTTTTACCCATTTTACTAGTTTGTTTTGTATCGAAATACACTGCAAAAATGATTTTTCCACACACCGTTTATAGTTTCATTCCAAAAACAGCTCACTAACATGCCAACACAATATATAAAAAAAGGATATCAAAAAACCAAGTACATAATATATAAGGAGACTTTAATTGATTTTAGAGAGCAGTTTTGGTCGTTTGTTGGCTCCTTTATTGGTATTGGATGTATTGCTTATTTTCATGCTAAACATTTCCCTGGATCAGATGGTGTTTACTTAATTGGGTCATTTGGTGCGTCGAGCGTATTGCTTTATGGAATTATCCAAAGTCCGTTTTCACAACCTCGGAACCTCATAGGTGGTCATGTTATATCTGCAATTATTGGTGTTACCATCCAAATACTCCTACCCGAACCTATATGGCTCGCCGCTCCTTTGGCTGTTTCGCTCTCGGTTATTGCCATGCAAATGACCAAAACCTTGCATCCGCCAGGTGGAGCAACCGCACTGATTGCTATAATTGGTACTGAAAAGATAAAAACCTTAGGATATTGGTATGTTCTATCTCCTGTACTTGCAGGTTGCTTGATTTTATTGTTTGTTGCTCTGATTGTAAATAATGTTACCGAACGTAGAAGTTACCCCTCAAACAACCGATTTCACAGGAACTACCACACTTTCAGAAAAAAATTGGCTCAGAGACAGCAATGAACTAAGGATCAATGGTATTTAAATCTTATTAACAAATCTAGTTTCGTAAAAAGATATTAAAAATTTAATTTTACCTTTGACCTCTCATTAAAACAACGATTATGGTTTACAAATTCAGAGTAATTCTAGATGCAGAAGAAGATATTTTTAGAGATATTGCCATCCTTGATGACGATACTCTAGAGGATTTACACAACGCTATTTTCAACTCCTTTGGGTTTGATGGTATGGAAGTAGCCTCGTTTTACACCTGTGATGAAACATGGAATCAAGAAGACGAAATAGCTCTTTTTGATACCGGAGACATTCCTGGAGAACAAAAAACCATGAGCGACTACAAACTGTCTGACTTATTGGATGATGAAAATACCAAAATCATCTACGTATATGATTTCATCAACATGTGGACTTTCTTGGTCGAATTGGCTGCAATTGAAGAACAAGAAGGAAATGCATTATACCCTGAAACACTTTTCTCTCATGGTGAAATGCCAGATGAAGCAATGGAGAAAAACTTTGAAGCAGACAATGCCGATGACTACGCAAACGACTATGAAGACGGCCTAGACGAAGATGATCTAGACATGTTTGAAGGCGATAATAGCTTTGAAGATTATGGCTCAGAGGATTTGTGGAACTAAAAAAGTTTGAATGGTTTATAGTTTAATTGTTTAAAATTGTTTTGAAATGGCTACAATTACGAGATTTGAAGATTTAGAAATTTGGCAAGAAGCTAGAAGATTATCAAAGGAGATTATTTTTATAGCCAAAAACACAGAATTAAACCGAGACTATAAACTAAAGGAACAAATCAAAGATTCTTCGGGTTCTGTGATGGATAATATCGCAGAAGGATTTGAACGAAATGGCAATCTTGAGTTTCGACAATTCTTATCAATTGCAAAAGGCTCGGCTGGCGAAACTCGATCACAACTTTATCGCTTATTAGATAATGAGTATATTACCGAAGAAAACTCAAAAATATTAATTGCTCAGTATGAGAGGTTAAGTATCAAAATCCACAATTTTATTACCTATTTAAACAAAAAAGATTTTAAAGGGACAAAGTTTATCGACTCCTAAACTTTAAACAACTTCTAAACCTTAAACAATATTAAACATTTTACATGATCAACTTATTCAACACCCACATCGATACGCTTTCTATTCACAGAGTAGGAAATAAAAGCCGTAACGAAGCATTATTTTTATCAGAACAGCCTTTTAATCTTCAGGATGAAATCGTGCCGTTGATCAAGGAATTTTTCTTGAAACCTTTTAGAGAGAAAGAAGAAAACTATTATCAGTTTGCTCATGAAGTAGATTTAGATTATAATGACATGTACAAATTGGCCTGTGAGATTTTTGATAATCCTGCCAATATTCATGAGGCTTCAAAAAAAATAACTAAGCATTTATTCGAACAATCCAATCATCCACATATTAAAAACGGAGAGGTTTATGTAACCTACTTGACTAATGTGAATATTGACAATACTCCGGTTGATGCTATCGGGATTTTTAAAAGTGAATTACAAGCTGACTTTTTACAGTTTGAAGAAAAAGACACGCATCTAGAAATGATTTTACAACACGGTATCAATTTGAATAAATTGGACAAAGGTTGCATCATCTTCAATCATAAAAAAGAGGAAGGCTTTAAAATCCTAACCGTTGATAGCAACCGCTATGATGCGCGCTACTGGTTGGAGCACTTTTTGAATGTAGACGCCTTTGAAGACGAAAACTTTATCACAAAAAAATACTTGAAATTTTGTCAAGGATTTGCTAAAGATGTTGTTTTTCCTGCTGAAGACAAGAAAGAAGAAGTCATGTTTATGAACCGTTCTGTAAATTATTTTGCAAAGAATGACCAATTTGACGAAAACAACTTTTTGAACGAAGTAATTGATAACCCAGACTTGATTCCTGAATTCAAAAATTATAAAGTTGACAAAGGTGAAAAGTACAGTATTGAAGACGTAACATCCTTCCCTATTGCGAATGCAGCTGTAAGTGATGCACGTAAATCTATCAAAAACGTGATCAACCTAGATACCAACATCCAAATCAAAATGGATTTCATCAACCCCGAAAGTGCAGAGAAATTTGTAGAAAAAGGATGGGATGAAGAAAAACAAATGTACTACTATCTAGTATATTTCAACAAAGAACAAAAATCATAAGTTTATCCCTTTTCAAATACAAAATCCTTACCTTCTACGGTGAGGATTTTTACTTTAAAATATAAATTAAATCCTGCTTTTTATAAAATAAGATGTTTTTTATCGAATTTATTAAGCCGATAAACACATTTTACACTACATTTAATACTCCAAAACAAATCATTAAAATAAAAAAACGTAGTTGCCATGATTAGTTATTATCGATAGCCTTTCATTTCAATAATTTTAAATTTTAAGGGTTCGAAAACAAAATACCATCCAAAGAAACAAATCGAAGCTCCAGTTACGAATGTAATTGGAGTTTTTTTTGTTACTTTTGTAGACTCTAATAAAGTTTCTTTTTCTAGTACCACGTCCAAAAGTTGCTTTGTTTAAAAGAACAAAAAATGAATCATCCTATACTTAATGATAGTCCGTTTAAGACTAAAATATCTTTTCATAAATTAATCGAATCTTTAGAAGAAATTGCTCTTACAGATGTAGATTATCGCTCAAATTATGCTCTTGCCTTATTGGAGCAAATCAAGAAAGTCCCAGAATTGTTTACCGGAATAGAAGATTACGCGTCTATAAACGAGCACAAACAACTAATCAAGCATTTATTGGCAGACTTGTTTCCAACAGCATTGACCAAAAATGAGATTAAAGCCATTACCATTCCGTTTCAGAATCTCACCTTTAATTATACCGACCGTTTCAAAACTATCTTGGCCGATGCGGGTAATGCATTTGACATGTCTATTCGTGATTATAATGACGACCAACTCTATATTGTGAGTTGTATTTTAATTTTAAACACACAGTACGGGCAAAATCTAGATTACAATAAACCCTTGTTTTATGACATTCCAGATGCCAATGGTATATTGAAACACTACCGTATTTTGTACAACGCAGATTTCATGGAAATTATTCGTACCGAAAATGCAGTCGAATTAACCCAAGAGGATATCGATATGTTGATGGACAACTACGATGACATTGCCTTATGGAAACAAAAATTCCCAAAAGAAAGTTGGATTTTAAAGGGCTTCGGAATTATATCTTTATTTGATGCTTCGGTAGAGAGTGCTATTTCTAACTTAAAAACAAACTTGTTAAGGTCGGATAATCAACAAAAATCTAAAGATGAT
This sequence comes from Flavobacterium faecale, assembly GCF_003076455.1. NCBI lineage: Bacteria > Pseudomonadati > Bacteroidota > Flavobacteriia > Flavobacteriales > Flavobacteriaceae > Flavobacterium > Flavobacterium faecale. The sequence continues at coordinate 2,265,751 of NZ_CP020918.1, read as the reverse complement.
GATATTCAAACCATTTTCAGAACTATATTCAAAATCCCAGATCTAAAACTTGGATTCGTCTTGTACAATGAGGAGGAGAATAAATTCACTACACCACCTTTCAGTAACAATACAGAATCGAACAGCTACATTTTATTAGAAAAAGAAGAGGAAATAATTTGTAAATCTGCATTATTTGGTTGTACGCTACAAGCTATAATCAATGACAAAAAACCATTTATTATCTCTGATGTGGATAAGTTTTCAATCGAAAACGCATCTTTTGCGGCTCATTTAGCAAAACAAAACATTAAGAGTTGCATTTTGGCCCCCGTTATTAAAAATGATAAATTATTGGGTGTGATCGAACTCATTTCTTCGCAACCCAAAATACTCAATAGCGTCAATGCCAACAATCTTGACCTATTGTTACCCTATGTTGTAGAGACCATTGAGCGTTACAATATAGATTTACAAAATCAGATCGAAGCAGTAATTCAAAGAGAATACACCTCCATTCACCCGAGCGTTTATTGGAAATTCAGAAAAGAGGCACAGAAATATTTTCAAATTCAAGCACCTAATAAAGATTACATTTTTAAAGCAATTGTTTTTAAAGAAGTTTATCCTTTGTACGGTCAGATTGACATAAAGAGTTCCTCAAATCATAGAAATGAGACTGTAAAACAAGATTTAAAAAGCCAAATAAGTCAGTTGATTACGATATTGGATCATTTGACAGAGAATAACAAACTGCAACTATTAGAACAACGTAAGTTTGAATTGTTTTCTTTTTCGAAAGAATTATTGATCGAATTAAAAGCAGATACCGAACAGCAAATTCAGTTGTATATTCAGAAGGAAATTCATCCTGTTTTGACCAATGCTAAAAATGATCCTAAGTTGCAATTGCTAATTGACGCTTATTTTAATGAATTGGATGAAAAAACAGAACTCTTTTACCATGCCCGCAAAAAGTTTGATGAGGCAATGTCTATTATCAACAAAAAAATGGCATCGGTTCTAGACAAAGAACAATTGGAAGCGCAACAGAATTACCCACATTATTTTGAACGTTTTAAAACGGACGGGGTCGAACACAATTTGTACATAGGCCAAAGCATCAATCCAAATATTCCGTTTGATATGATGTATTTGAATAACCTTCGCTTATGGCAATTGCAAACCTTGTGCAAGATGGAGCTCGAGCACCATCGTTTAAAACCTTTGTTGCCATATGAATTGGATGTTACCTCATTGATTTTGGTCTTCAGTTCGCCACTTTCTATCCGTTTTCGAATGGACGAAAAACGTTTTGACGTAGACGGAACTTACAATGCTCGCTATGAGGTAGTAAAAAAACGAATCGACAAAGCCAACATCAAAGGAACATTGGAACGCATTACCCAAAAGGAAAAAATAACCATCGTCTATTCGCATCAAAATGAAGAGACGGAATATTTAAAATACATTCAGTACCTGCAATTTAAAAACATAATCGAACCAGAAATCGAAAAATTTGACGTTGAAGAATTACAAGGTGTTTCTGGTTTGAAAGCCATTCGAATCAAAGTAATCAACAGTGATGTTGCTCATAAAAAAGAGTACACGTATCAAGAATTACTAAACGAATTATCCTAGAACAGAATTAAAAGCCAAGACAAATGCAATCACCGAAACAATAATTCCGATCATGAAAATATTATAGGTTATACGCAATAGTTTGTATTTTTTGTCCAAAACAATACCCAAAAAGTACAAATCCTTGATCATAGAATTGTACAAATAATCTCGGTCTTTCATTAACTCGTTAACAGCCCATTGGTACTCCTCTAGCGGCATTTTATAGAAGTTACCAAAGAATAAAAGATTTACTTTTTGAGCTTCGATATCCTCACGCGTAAATGTACCAGTGGTCACCTTTGGACGGGTAGACAATATGGCAAAAATTATAGACACTACACTGAACATCAATAAAATAAAAGTAGGAAGGATTAAATGCGCATTCCCAGGACTATCAAGCTTTGGTATAATAGAAGATAATGCTATCGAAATAATAATCGCATTTACAGACAATAAAATATTGGCTTTACTGTCAGCAATTCCACTCAAACGAGTATGATTTCCTAAGGTAATTCTAAACAAAGTATCAATACCTCGGTCTGGTTTTTCTTTCTTGTCTTTTTTCTTTTTACCTTTTTTACTTTTTGTCTCAATCTTTTCCATTTTCAACTCTTTTTGATCATTTCCTTTGAGCATTTGTATATTTTTTTCTTTAATTGGTTGCCAATGCGTCAAGGCATATCCTGTTTGATAGCGGTGCTTTTCTTCCATAAAATGAAGATTTTCTTTTGCCCATTCTTCATTCGAAAATACTTTATTCATGGTAATTTGCCACTCTTTTCGCAGTTGTTCACAAATTACCGGATAATCTAAACTACCAAAATGTGCATAGTCGGCATCTCTAATTATTTTTTCTAGATTATTTTTGGGCTCATAATCGTGAACAGTGGCCTCAATGAGCTTGTTTACTGCAACTATAAATTCTTCAGACTGCTTTTTATCTCTCAAAAAATCTGTTGCTATTACTACGCTGGCATCCTCGTGCTTTGTACATCCTTGCGTATAACCCGTATCATGAAACCACGCGGCCATTAACAAAGCCTGCTTATCATTTTCATTAAGCTTTTCAGCCTGCAATATAGCTTCTACTGCATTTACCACGACTTTAGTATGTCCCAAATTATGGTAGGTAAATGATTTAGAAAGTTTATCTTTGAGTAATTCTGAAACAAAAGCTTCAGCTTGATGTAGAAGATTCATAATAAAATAATTATACGACTAAAATATGAAATTGTTTTTGGAAAAACGGTTGATTCTCCTTTTTATATCTTCTCTTTTGTTTGCTTGTGCAACCAAAAAAGAACAATACGGCTCTAATGTAACCAATTCGAACCTAGTTAACGAGGAAGACACCGCAAAAATTGCCCATACTTTCTATTTAATTGGTGATGCTGGCAACACTACAGAGCAACATTCCAAATCCATTTTAATGGCTTTAAGTAAAAAGTTAGTTACTGCAAACAAAAATTCCTCCTTATTGTTTTTAGGAGATAACGTCTACCCAAAAGGAATACCAAGCAAAACATCTGATCCTGACTATTTACCGGCTGAACAAAAGCTTATTAATCAATTGCAAATTGCAAAAAATTACAAGGGCCAAACCATCTTTATCCCCGGAAACCATGATTGGTATAGCGGAATTGAAGGTTTGAAAAAGCAAGAAGACTTGGTGCAAGACTATTTAAATGACAAAAAAACATTCTCACCCAGGAAAGGATGCGCTATTGATGATGTGAAAATTAATGATAACATTCTATTGATTACTATTGATAGTCAATGGTTCTTAGAAAACTGGGACGACTCACCTACTATTAATGATGATTGTTCGATCAAAACTAGAGAAGCCTTCTTTGAAGAATTTGAAGGTTTAATTAGTAAAAACAAAGACAAAACAATCCTAATAGCCATGCATCATCCGCTTATGAGCAATGGTACGCATGGAGGACAATTTTCTTTGCGAAAACAAATTTTCCCGTTGGAACAAGACATTCCGTTACCAGTTATTGGTTCTTTTATTAATTTGCTTCGAAAAACTACAGGAGCTAGCCCGCAAGACCTTCAAAACAAACAATATTCCACTTTATCAAATAGAATCAAAGCACTTATTCAAGGTGAGGATAATGTGATTGTAGTTTCTGGGCACGATCACAATTTGCAGTATATCGATCATCAAAATATAAAACAAATTATTAGCGGAGCAGGGTCAAAAGAAGAAGCTGCCAAAGCAGTATACCCAAATGATTTTTCATACGGACAAAAAGGTTACGCAATTTTAAACGTGTACACTAATGGAAAAAGCATAGTCTCCTTTTTTAATGAAGATAAATTACTGTACCGTCAAATCGTATTAAACGTTCCCGAAAATGAAGTTGCCGCCTACCCTACTTCATTTCCTAAAACAAAATCGGCCTCTGTTTATTCGGAGGATCGTACCTCGAAGTCAGCTGCTTATCGTTTTGTTTTTGGTAACCACTACCGCACCATTTATAATACAGCTATAGAAGCGCCTGTACTTATGCTAGATACTTTGTATGGTGGCGTATCTCCAAAAAGAGCTGGTGGCGGTCATCAATCAAAATCGCTTCGCCTTGTAGATCAATCGGGTAAGGAGTATGCTATGAGAGCCCTCAAGAAAAGTGCTTCTCGATTTTTGCAAGCGGTTGCCTTCAAGGATCAATTTGTAGAAAATGATTTTGAAGACACCTATGCAGAAGATTTTCTTCTTGATTTTTATACTAGTTCACACCCGTATGCACCACTTGCTGTAGGTTATTTGGCAGAACAAATTGGAGTCAATCATTCCAATCCAAAATTATATTATATCCCGAAACAAAATACATTGCAAGAGTTTAATAGCAATTTTGGCGATGAGTTGTACTTTATTGAAGAACAAGCCTCTGAAACTCAAAAAGACCTTGCTTCTTTTGGCAACTCTGACGATATTATAAGTACAGCTGATCTTTTGGAAAAACTTCATAAGGATGAAAATTATGCTGTAGATGAAAAAGAATACATCAAAGCTCGCTTATTTGATATGCTACTAGGCGATTGGGACAGGCATCAAGACCAATGGCGCTGGAGTACATATAAAGAAGGTGACAAAACAATTTACAAACCAATTCCTAGAGACCGTGACCAGGTTTTTTCTAAGTATGATGGTGCCTTACTGTCCATCTTGATGAATATTCCTGACTTGCGTCATATGCAAACATTCAAAGATAAAATAAAAAACGTAAAATGGTTTAATAGAGAACCTTACCCAATGGATTTGGCGATTTTAAAGACAGCAACTGAACAAGATTGGATTGAGCAAGCTACTTATATTCAAAATAACTTATCTGATGAAGCCATCGAAAAAGCATTCCTGCAGCTACCTTTAGAAGTGCAAGACGAAACGATAACGACAATTAAAAAAGATTTAAAAGCTCGCAAAAAAGAATTAGTTACTTATGCTAAAAAGTATTCGAAAACAATAGAAAAACGTGTTCTTGTTGTTGGAACAAATAAAAAAGACCAGTTTATTATCGAAAAAAAGCCAGGCAATGTACTCCAAATAACCGTGAATCGAATTAAGAAAGACGGAATTGAATTTGCGTACTCCAAAACACTTTCGGGCAAAAAAACAAAACATTTATGGATCTACGGTTTAGATGATGATGATGAATTTATTGTCAAAGGAAAAGCTAAAACTGCAGCAGAAATTATTTTGCTAGGTGGACAAAACCATGATAGCTATACCATCGAAAACGGTAAAGGAATTCGAGTTATTGATTTCCTTTCGAAAAAGAACACCTATAATGTTGATGCGCAAACTACCAAAAAAATCACAGACGACTATACTATCAATTCCTACAGGTATACTTTGCCCAAATACAATGCTTTTTCTGGACTGCCTACCCTTGGCTATAACCCCGATGATGGCCTAAAAATTGGTATTATTGCTAACTATACGATTAATAACTTTAAGCAAAATCCATATTCTAGCAAGCACATACTTAAAGCAAATTATTATTTTGCAACGAGTGGGGTTGAATTATTCTATTCGTTTAAAGCACCGAAGGTCACTGATAAATGGGATTTTAATCTTGATACCCGTTTTACTAGTCCTAATTTTTCTATCAACTTTTTTGGATACGGCAACGAAACTGTAAACAACGATGAAGTAAAAGGAATGAATTTTAATAGAGTTAAAATCAGTATTTTTAAGGTGGCACCACAATTTGAGAAAGTTGGCCCTTTTGGTAGTCGTTTGCAAATTCAGACTAGTTTTGAAAATATACAAGTCCAAAATACAGTCAACCGTTATATTACATCCAACTCAATTGTTGACCCATTAGTTTTTGATAGTCAAAAATTTGCTGGAGTCACTGTAGGTTACCACTTTGAAAACTACGACATACCCTCATTACCAAAAATGGGAATGGGATTTTCAGTGATTGGAAGCTGGAAAACAAACTTGGACGACACTCGAACAAACTTTCCAACATTCGAATCAAAACTAAATTTCAATCATAAAATTGATGCTAGCGGACGAATAGTCTTGGCTACCATTGTAAAAGCAAAAGCCATTTTAAACAACAATTACGAGTTTTACCAAGGTGCAGTTTTAGGAGGCGATTTGAGTTTAAGAGGCTTTAGAAACGAACGATTTTTAGGAAAAAGTTCGTTTTATAACAGTACTGACTTACGTGTAAGTCTAGGTAAAATTAAAGAAAGTATCCTGCCTATGAGTTACGGAATTCTTGGTGGTTATGATTATGGACGTGTTTGGCTAGATAATAAAGACAATCAAAAATGGCATCAAGCCGTTGGTGGAGGCTTATGGCTAAACGGACTTAATACTTTGACCGCAAGGCTTTCCTATTTTAAAAGTAGAGAAGAAGAAGGACGACTTAGTTTTGCTCTTGGCTTTGGATTTTAAATTCGTACACTTTTCCGCCTGATTTTTTAACTTTCTCATCGGCGATGTAAACCGTTGAATTGTCTTTGAAACAGATCGCTTCTTTTTGCGAAAAATGCTGTAAATCAATTTCAGTTCGTTTGCCCGAAAGGAAATCGTCGCCTTTAAAATTTTCGAACAAAATAATTTTACTATGCGTTAATAGTGCTATTTTTTTTTGATCAGGACTTATAGCCGCGCTAGTAATCACATAATTATGATAATCTGGGCCTGATTTAAATTCCCCTACTTTTTGAGCTTGATAGTTTCCCGCAGCGGTAGGCACTTTGTATATGTAAGCCGTTCCGTCAAAATTTGAAGAACGGTTTTTGGTAAACAAATAAAAATTGTTCTGAAAAACAATAAACCCCTCTACATCAAAAAAAAGTTTCTTCTTTTTAGGAGGAAAGTCTTTTTGTTCCGGATATGAAAAAGTGATAATAGAAGAAGTTGTCGTTTCTGACTTTGCCAATTGATCTTTGTTTATTTTATAAATTGCTAAATCTTTTCGAACATTATCATTATTACCGAAGTCACCAATGTACAAATTACCTTCTTGGTCTTTGGTTACATCTTCCCAATCTGTGTTTTTGACATTCGAAATTTCAAGGGTATTTTTAATTTTTCCTTTCGAATTTAAAAAATAAACTTCGTTCTTATTTCCGCTATCCTCAATGCAGGCCATAAGATCTGAATCTTGCAAAGTGATCATCCCTGAAACTTCCTTCAATGATTTTGGAAAATCGTACAAGTCCACAAGCTTAGTTGATTTTTGCTGGCAGGCAAGTACAAGGAATATGACGATGACGTTAAAATACTTTTTCATTATGGTTATATTTCTTTACAATTTATGTATTTGGGACATTAAAATCCAGGTTTAAAAATATTGGCATTTTTATAATTTCTAGAGATAAACTCAAACGATGCTTCGAGTACATCACCCATTGAATTGGCATTTTTAAAATTGAGATCATTGGTATAGCGGAACAATTCCATCTTCAATTTCTCAGTATGTTCATCAGGAGCCAAAAAGTCATTACTCATAATGTGCAACAAACGCGAAATGCGCTTGCGGGCAGAATGCAATCTTTTGGCCAAGGCTGCACGCTCTTCATTTTTATATTGTTCTATTGAAGAAGCCTGTAATTTACTTTTGACCAATTGGACCATTGGGTTATTTTCTTTAAAAAACTGCGGCCTATATATTTTAAAATTCCCTTCATAACACTGTTGATCAAAATCAATTGGCCTTATACGATGTACCACTTGGTCAAAATCATGAATTGGTAGTACAACATAATTGTAAGCACGCATGTCTCCCAAGAGACGAATCATGCAACGTTCGTTGAACTTTACAAACTCTTTGGCAATCTGCGCTTTTTCAGTTTCAGTACATTTGGTAAGTAAGGTCTCCATAAATACATCACCAGGAATTCCAATAATATGCTCCTCTATCAATGTGTCTCCATGAACCAAAAAATTTATTTTATCTGGCGAAAGAATATCTTCTAGTTCAAGACCGTAAATTCTTGATGCATCCGCCTTTTTTACATAAAAATGAACGTAATTGTCATTTAGAATGTTTCTTACTTTTATTCGAAAAGGTTTTGAGTTTCCAAAAGTACAATAGTCAATAGCATCAATATTTAGAAATTTAATAATCTCTAAATTTCCATCTGAATGCAATAAGGAATATATTTTTTTTAAATTCAAGTCAATCTCTGCTCTTTCAAATTCATTGTAGTACACGCGAACCCACAAAGTGTCATGATCATTTTTATCATACACCACAATTGAACCTGAAAAACGTAATAAATCATCATAAAAAACGGTAACTGTAGAAATGCGATCGTAACGATCCAAGTATTCTAATAAAAATTCGTTTATTGGGTAGGAAGGTTTTTTAAATAAAACAGATGATTCACTCATAACATTTGGGCTTTTATACAAATTTAAAGTATTTTACATGGAATAAGTTACAGTTTAAATTTTAAAATCAAACTAAATAGACACTGCATTTAACAAACTAACAAAATATTAACGCATAGCATTATCTAATCTGCCTATTTTTAGCACACTAAATAAAATTATTCTTATTTTTAGCAAATGAAAAAATCTGTACTCGCTTTACTCTTCCTATTATCATTAAATAGTTACGCACAGTTTAGCACCACACACTATATACCGCCTGTAACTTGCAACAATAATCTTGCCGAGGACCAGTATTTCTACATTTCGACACCTAGTATTTCTCCCGTTAACTTTAAAATTATTGCTATTGGTGGTGCTACCGTAACAGGGGTAGTTAGCAACACACTACCTTATATATACAGTATAGGTACTGGTAGTTCCACTCAGTTAATGACACCCAAGTCCACAATAGGTAAGTTAACCAATAAAGGATATATCATTGAAGCAGAGAACCAAGTTTACGTGAGTATGCGATTAAATTCTTCAAGAAACACTTCAAGCGGTTATAATCATGCAGGAGGAATAGTTTCTAAGGGGAATAGTGCACTCGGGCAAACCTTTCGATTAGGTGCTATGCTTAACCCAGTGAATACCGATGGATTTTTACTAAATTTCGGTTCCATACTAGCGACCGACAATAATACTACAGTAACAATATCAAACATTCCAACAGGAACCCTTATGACTGATGGAACTACTATTACTGGACCCATTACAATCAATTTAAATAAAAATGAAAGTTATGTTTTAGCATTTGAAAACGGAACAGGATCTGTTTCCAATAGTGCCAAAATGATTGGAGCCTTAGTTCAAACAGATAAGCCTGTAGTGGTAAACTCTGGTTCGTTTGGTGGTAGTAACAGCACCTCTCTTAATGGACGTGATGTAGGCTTTGACCAAATTGTATCATTCGAAAAAACAGGAAAAGAGTATATATTTGTAAAAGGAGCAGGAACAAATGACATTGAAAGAGTACAGTTAATTGCTCAAGTTGATAATACCATTGTGTACATAAATGGTAGCACGACGCCTTTTGCAACGCTAAATGCTGGCCAATATGCCGATATTACGGGTAGTTCTTTTACCAATGGAAATCTTTATGTACAAACTTCCGAGCCCGTATTTGCCTACCAGAGCATTGGTGGAGCAGCAAACCCTGCCAATCAAAATTTATTCTTTGTCCCTCCATTAAACTGTACAACACCTAAAATAGTGGATAATATACCATTAGTTGATTTGATTGGAAGCAATTCTTTTTCAGATAACTTTTTAAATATTGTAACAGAAACTGGAGCAACGGTATCCATAAACAACTCTGTTCTAACTTCCAGCCCAGTTCCAGTCAGTGGTAGCCCTGGGTTTGAAAGATATACCGTTAATAGCTTATCTGGTAACATCTCTGTCAAATCTACTAGACAAGTATATGTTTCTTATTTTGGTAAAAATGGCGCAGCAACCTACGGAGGATATTACTCAGGATTTGACACTAAACCAGAAATTATTTCTAACAAGATAACAACAACCAATTCATCCTGCATACCCAATGTAGAGTTAAATGTAAATACTATATCATCATACGATTCGTTCCAGTGGTTTTCCAACGGTGTACCAATTTCTGGACAGATAGCAAATTCCTTCATTCCCACAACACCAGGTTACTACAACGTACGTGGAACTGTTTCAAATTGCCCGTTATCACAACCACTATTCTCAGATGAAATTCCGGTGAGTGAATGCCCTACAGATCAGGATGGAGATGGAGTAAATGACAATATTGACCTTGATAATGATAATGACGGAATCACAAATTGCACAGAATCCTACGGAAATCAGGCAATCAATTTAACAAACAGTTCTTCTGGAACGATCGCTGTTGGTACCTATACCACTACATTTACAGGCGCCACTACAACTTCAGCTGCAGTAAGCACAACTCCTTTTGTCGGTGCTGCAGATGGTACTTTTGTTACCCAAATACCAGCTGGTAAAGATAGCTTTGTAAAACAAAAACTTACTTTTAGCCAACCCATGTCGGTAGCACTTGAATATGTTACTACAGCAAATAGTACCGATTTACTAAATGCCAATGCTGAGTACATTATTAATTCTGATACTAACAAAACTATAACTGTTAGCAATCCAAGTAATCAGTTATTAATTGACACTAATTATGACGGAATCTATGAAAGCGGTGTAACACAGTATTCTTCATTCGAAATTCGATTTAGACTAAATGCAGTTGTTCCGCTTCCTGCTGGAACAGGCGATTTTAGATTTTCTTCGTACCTAACCAATACTATAAGCATAACGCATAAAAACCTAACGGATAGTGATGCCAACATAAGCACTTTCAAATTAATAGCCACTTGTGTTCCTATTGATAGCGACGGGGATGGTAAAGCTGATCAAGTTGATACAGATAGTGACAATGACGGAATACTTGATAACATTGAAGCACAAGTAAACAATGCGGTCTCAATTACTAATGCTGACACTAACAAAGATGGTATCGACAATGCATTTGGATCAGGATTTACACCAGTCGACACTGATGGCGATGGAATTCCAGACTATTTGGACCTAGATAGTGATAATGATGGTATTAATGATATCGAAGAATCTGGAACCAATGCAACAAATAAGGATATTGACAACGATGGCATTATGAATTATCGTGAACTCGATAGTGATAATGACTTATGTTTGGACGTAATTGAAGCAGGATTTTTGGATCCAAACAATGATGGAATTCTTGGAAACAGTCCAGTTACCGTAAATACAAAAGGTCAAGTAACTAGCGCAGTGGGATACACTACACCCAATAACAATTATAAAACTGCCGCTCCAATTATCATTACTAACCAACCAAATGCTCCAGCAACCTGCGAATTGCAGCAAGCAATAATTCCCGTTGTAGCAAATGGAGATAGTTATCAATGGCAAGTAAGCTCCAATGGAACAACATGGACTGCGATTACAAATGGTACCACATATAGCAACGCAACCACAAACCAACTAAATGTAAATTCAGTGACAACTGCTATGAATGGCTATAAATACAGAGTTTTTATTAATCGAATAGGAAATAGTTGTGGACTACTCTCATCTGAAACAACGTTGACTGTTTATCCAATACCTACTGTAAACGACATCACTTTAATTCAATGTGATGATGATCTTGACGGAATCACAGCATTTAATTTGACAGAGAAAAACAATATAATTTCGGCAAATTCAACTGCTGAAACCTTTACCTACTACAAGACTCAAACAGCCGCTACAAATGCAGATTCATCACAATTGATTCCAAATCCATTATCCTATACAAATACTACCCCTTTACTTATGCAAGTATGGGCGCGAGTAGTCAATGCAAACAATTGCTTCAGTGTTGCCGAAATGGCTTTGAAAGTTGTAGCAACACAAGTACCAGCTACCTTCAATCGTTCCTTTGTAACTTGTGATGATGAACTAGATATAAACGGACTCAATAATGTGAATAATAACAAACGAGATGGCGTCTCTGCTTTCAACTTCAGCTCTGCCGAAAATGATATTAAAGCTTTACTTCCCAGTACTGGAAACTATTCTATAACATTTTATAGAAATGAGGCCGATGCATTATCCGAACAAAACAAAATCACCAGTACAACAAATTATAGAAATATAGGTTATCCAAATCAACAGCAAATTTGGGGTCGCGTTGATAGTGACACCGATAACTCTTGCTATGGTTTTGGACCTTATATCACACTAACGGTCGAACAATTACCTACAGCAAACCCTGTAACGATTGCAAGACAATGTGACGACAATCAAGATGGCATATTCATTTTCAATACTGCTACCTTAGAAAATACACTCGTAAACGGACAAATAAATGTGACGGCAACTTATTTCGATGCAATGAATAATCCGCTTAAAGACGCCAACGGACTCCTCATTTCAAGTCGTTTTCCAGCAACCTTTTCGACTAAATCTCAAACTATAAAGGCTGTCCTTACAAACAATACATCTTCAAAATGTTTTGATGATACACTTATAACCTTTACAGTAGATGTTTTGCCGCAAGCATTTTCGGTTCCTACATCATTAACCACTGTTTGCGATGATGAATTAGACCCAGTTAATCAAGATGGACGTTATAGCTTTAATACGAGTACATTCGAATCTACAATCATAGGTTCCCAAACTGGTATGGTCGTAAGTTATACTGATCAAAATGGTAACTTATTATCCAGTCCGCTACCAAATCCATTCAATACAAACACCCAAAATATAACAGCAACGGTGACAAACCCTATTAACCCAAATTGTACTGCAACGACAGTAATTCCATTTATTATTAATCCGCTTCCGCAAATTTCACTTAATGCAGACGGTACAGAGGACGAATTAATATGTTCTAATCTTCCGACATTCTTTGTTCAACTAAATGCTGGAATCTTAGATGGATCACCAGAAACGAATTACAATTTTAAATGGTCAAGAGACGGAATAGTGCTACCAACAGAAACAAATCCAACACTCGATGTCAATACCAAGGGAATCTATACAGTAACTGTATCATTCAAAACAACAGGATGCGAACGCACGCGTACAATAGTGGTAACCCCATCAGACATTGCGAAAATCTCCACAATTGATATCGAAGATATGACTGATATCAATACCGTAATCGTCAACGTTACAGGCACCGGAAACTACGTATACAGCTTGGATGATGCCAATACCTTTTTTCAAGAATCGAATATCTTTGTAAATGTTCCTTCAGGTATTCATGACGTATACATCAAAGACGTGAACGGTTGCGGAACCGTAAGCCAAAGGATTTCTGTAATTGGATTACCTAAATTCTTTACTCCAAACAACGATGGCTACAATGATTATTGGAATGTACAAGGAATTGATAGCACCTTCAATGCTAACACCGTTATCTATATTTTTGACAGATATGGAAAACTACTTAAACAACTAAATCCATTAGACCAAGGCTGGGATGGTACTTATAATAACAAACCACTTCCAAGCGATGATTACTGGTACACCGTTAAGTTGGAAGATGGAAGAGCAGCCAAAGGACATTTTAGTTTAAAAAGATAAATTTAATGGTGGGCGTGACCCGCAAAAAAGCGGGTCGGGCTTTATGTTTCAATCTTTTTAGGGGCAAAAAAAGCCCCAAAAAAGGATTTACACTTCAATCCCTCACGGATTATACAAGCAGTCATGTAAAGCACAGCACAAAATTCGCTATAGTATCAAAAATCCTTGTAACACTATTACTTATACTGTTTTATTGCCAAAATTTATAAATGATCTAATATTGTTAAACAATATTGAACCACCTATACATAAAAAAAATCACCTCTACTATTGAACAAAAAAAAAGCCATTTCTTTCGAAATGGCTTTTTTAGTATACTTGTGATAGTACTATACTTTAAATCTTTTTCTATCAGTTTCTGTCAAATAGATTTTTCTCAAACGAATAGATTTTGGAGTACACTCAACATATTCATCTTTTTGAATGTATTCTAAAGCTTCCTCAAGAGAGAAAATGATTGGAGGAATAATTCTAGCTTTTTCATCATTTCCAGATGAACGTACGTTAGATTGTTTTTTCTCCTTAGTTACGTTAACACACATATCATCAGAACGTGAGTTTTCACCAATTACTTGACCTTCGTAAATCTCAGCATTTGGTTCAACGAAGAACTTACCACGATCTTGTAATTTATCGATAGAATAAGGAATAGCTTTTCCTTTTTCCATAGAGATTAAAGAACCTTTGTTACGTCCAGCGATTTCACCTTTGTAAGGCTCATATCCAATGAAACGGTGTGCCATAATAGCCTCACCAGCAGTAGCAGTCAACAATTGATTACGCAATCCGATAATTCCACGAGATGGAATATTGAATTTCACAATCATACGTTCACCTTTAGTCTCCATGCTTAACATTTCACCTTTACGCATAGTAACAAACTCAACAGCTCTTCCAGAAAGTGATTCTGGTAAGTCGATTGTTAATTCCTCAATTGGCTCACATTTTTTACCATCAATTTCTTTGATGATAACTTGTGGTTGACCGATTTGTAACTCATACCCTTCTCTTCTCATTGTTTCAATAAGAACAGATAAGTGAAGTACACCACGACCAAAAACCATGAACTTATCAGCAGAGTCAGTTTCACCCATTTTCATGGCTAAATTTTTCTCAAGCTCCTTAGTTAATCTTTCTCTAATATGACGAGATGTTACAAATTTACCCTCTTTTCCAAAGAAAGGAGAATCATTAATTGTAAACAACATACTCATTGTAGGCTCATCAATAGCAATTGATTTAAGTCCTTCAGGGTTTTCAGCATCAGCGATAGTATCACCAATTTCAAAACCTTCAACACCAATAATTGCACAAATATCTCCAGCAATTACTTCAGCTACTTTTTTACGTCCAAGACCTTCAAAAGTATGTAATTCTTTGATACGAGATTTTGTTACAGTACCATCTCTTTTTACTAATGAGATTGGCATTCCTTCTTTCAATACACCTCTTTCAAGACGACCAATAGCGATACGACCTGTAAACGCAGAAAAGTCAAGAGACGTAATCAACATTTGAGGAGTTCCTTCTGATACTTTAGGAGCTGGTACATTTTCGATAACCATATCCAACAATGCTTCAACATTATCAGTTACGTTTTCCCAATGGTCAGACATCCAGTTGTTCTTAGCAGAACCGTAAACTGCTGGAAAATCCAACTGCTCTTCAGTAGCTCCTAATTCAAACATTAAGTCAAAAACTTTTTCATGAACTTCTTCAGGAGTACAGTTTTCTTTGTCAACTTTATTTATAACAACGCATGGTTTTAAACCAAGGTCTAATGCTTTTTGTAATACAAAACGCGTTTGTGGCATAGGCCCTTCAAATGCATCCACAAGTAAACAAACTCCATCAGCCATATTTAATACACGCTCTACCTCACCACCAAAATCGGCGTGACCAGGAGTGTCAATAATGTTGATTTTCGTTCCTTTATACTGAACAGAAACATTCTTAGAAGTAATGGTAATACCTCTTTCGCGCTCTAAATCGTTGTTATCAAGGATTAGATCACCTGTGTTTTCGTTGTCACGAAATAACTGACAGTGATACATAATTTTATCAACCAAAGTTGTTTTACCGTGATCGACGTGGGCAATAATTGCAATGTTTCTAATAGATTCCATCTGTGATTTTTAATGGGTGCAAAGGTACACTTTATTTTCATATAAAAAACAATAATCAAACTACTTTACACATTCTTAACTCTATAAACACCTAAAACCCTATCTAATCTAACTTTTAATTAATTTTTAGCACCTGTTTTTTAATTCACATTTATTAATTACATTTGGGTAATGAAAAACAAAATAAACCAAATAACAATAGTCTACCTACTCATTGCGCTATTTGCAGTTATAGTTTTTCATAAACTTTCTATCAAGTTTGTGCCTAGCTGGAACTACCCAGTTTACAACTTTGCAAAAGACATTACACTCGTAACATTTACAGGTCTCATCTTCAGATTAATACTAAAAGAAAACAATAGAAAAAATAAAATTGTTTTCGAAAAACTTAAAGCAAATACAGCTGAGATAAGAGAGTCTAACGAAAAATTTAACATCGTTGCCAAAGCTACTAGTGATACAATCTGGGATTGGAATATTATAGATGACAAGATTTCTTGGAACAACGGAATCAATAGTATTTTTGGTTATAATAAAAATCAAGTAGGAAAAACTTCATGCTGGTGGTTTGAGCAAATACATCCAGAAGACAGCATAAAAATGTCGATCAAACTATATGCATTTATTGAACAACGAACAGAAAACTGGCAAGATGAATACCGCTTTAAATGCGCCGACAATTCGTATAAATATGTTTTAGATAGAGGTTTTTTAATAAAAGACCAAGAGGGTAAACCAACAAGGATGATTGGTGCCATCCAAGATATAACCAAAAGAAAACAAGAAGAATTACGTTTAAAATTATTAGAAACAGTTATTATTCAGACCAAAGACGCTATAGTTATCACTGAAGCAACTTTTAGCGATAACCAACTCCCTAAGATTGTATACGTTAATCCTGCCTTTACAATAATGACTGGCTATAGCGAAGAAGAGGTTATTAATGGATCTCCAGACATATTACAAGGGCCTAAAACAGATCCAAAGGTTAGCAGAAAAATAATCACAGCGATAAAAGAAAAAAAAGAAGCGCTTATCGAAATGATTTGTTACACAAAAGAAAAGAAAGAATTTTGGCTTTTATTTTCTATGATTCCTATTTTCAATAAAGAAAAAGAACTTTCACATTGGGTCTCCATACAAAGAGACATCACAGATGAAAAAAGACAAGAAAAAGAAAAGGAACACCTTATTAGAGAACTAACAAAAAATAATAAAGATTTAAAACATTTTTCATATATCACATCACATAACCTGCGAGCTCCAATTTCAAATTTGACCGGTCTATTAAACCTAATTGAAGACATTACCATTGAGGACAACGAGTTAAAAGAAATCCTACATGGTTTCAATAAATCTACCAACTTATTAAACGACACAATCAATGACCTTACCAAGGTGATGATAATTAAAGATAATACCTCAATAGAAAAAGAACCTATATTATTGAAAGATGTATTCGAAAATGTATTCAACCAACTCTCTTTCGAAATCTACAAACAAAAACCCATTTTAAAAATCGATTTCGATAGGGTCCCTGCACTAATAATAAACAAATCATATATTGAGAGTATATTACTAAATTTATTATCGAATGCCTTAAAATATAGATCAGATAAACGCCCATTAAAAATAACCGTAATTACGGAACAGGTTAACAACTTATTTACCTTAACGTTTAAAGATAACGGTATCGGAATTGATTTAGATCGAAACCACGATAAAGTATTCGGACTTTATCAAAGATTCCATAATTACCCTGACAGCAAGGGATTAGGCCTATACTTGGTAAAATCACAGGTTGAAGCAATGGGCGGAACAATAAGTATCAACAGCGAAGTAGACAAAGGAACGACGTTTACACTAATTTTCAAAAATAAGCAAAATGTTACATAAAATACTATGTGTAGACGACGATCCAATTACCTTAATGTTATGCAAGAAAGTAATATCTAGGACCTCATTTGCAAAAGAGACGATTACAGCAAATAACGGAGAAGAAGCATTACAGTACTTTAAAAACATAAAATCTGACAAAGTCGAAGAACTACCGCAACTTATATTCTTAGATCTTAACATGCCAGTAATGGGCGGATGGGAATTCCTTGATACTTTTTGCTTACCTGAATACGAAGCTTATAATTCTATATCCATAGTAGTACTGTCTTCTACAATTGATCCTGAAGATTTAGAAAAAACAAAAAAATACTCAATGGTTATTGATTTTTTACCAAAGCCAATATCTACTAAGATGTTAGAATATTTAATACAGAATAAAAGACTCTTATTATAGCGCTAATCAAAATGATCATGCCTTACAATTCAAAAATCATACCTAAACTATTGATAATCCGCAAACAAAAATTTAAAAATATTTAAATAAGGACATTTACATTTAAAAATGTCATCTCTTTAACAGCTTCATAATTAAAATCTTAAAGACGTTATATCGTAAATTACAATACGTCATTCTCAACTATTTTCTAAAAAAATAAAAGATAAAGTTACAA